>JBEIOW010000225.1:0-4470 GCA_040377385.1 Bacteriovoracaceae bacterium
GCGAAGAATTTCTTCCGGATGCCGCGCGAGCATCTCGCGCGCGGTTTTGATTTTCAGACCACCGACGAAGTCGGAGTGGTCGTAGTATTTTTTGCCATCCCACTTGTTGCGCGTGAAGACCACTTTGTCCGCGTTCAAGACGATGACGAAATCGCCCGCGTCCGCATGACGGGTGTACGACGTTTTGTGTTTGCCGATGATCACCTTCGCGAGGGCACTCGCGAGACGACCGACGACCTGATCCTTAGCGTCGACGATGAACCATTTCGGGGCATTTGGGCCCTTGGTTTCAAAGAAATGCGGGACCTGCTGTTTGGCCTGGTAAGTCTTCTGCTGCAACATAGATGGGCCGAATTACCGGACCCCTACATTGAAGTCAACGCATTTTTACCCTATGATCTCAGGCACATGAAGGTATCCGGCGGAACCCCCCGCCGAGCCGGATATGGCACCCTGAAAAGGGGCAGGAAAAGGTCCAAAAAGAGGTTCCGATGAACACCTTCAATCGCCCCATGAATCCTCTCCAAGTTCCTCGCTTTGGCGAGATCGCCACCTTCAGCCGTCTCCCCTATGTGCCTGATATCCAAGGCAAGAAAGTCGATATCGCGATCCTGGGAATCCCCTACGACGGCGGGACCACCTTCCGTCCCGGAGCACGTTTCGCACCGCGCGCAGTCCGCGACGCCTCGGTCCTTTGCCGCAACTATCATCCCGTCCTTCAGGTCGGTGTTTATGATCAGTTGAATGTCGCCGATGTCGGGGACGTCGGCGTCAACCCGATTCAAATCCAAAAAACTTACGCCGCCATCGAAACCCGGATGAACGAGCTGCATGACGGCGGCGCGCGCGTGATTTCGATCGGCGGCGATCACTCCGTCCTGTTGCCCGAACTGCGCGCCGTAAAGCGAAAATTCGGCGATTTCACCCTGATCCACTTCGATGCGCATACAGACACTGGTGACGAGGCTTGGGGCGAAAAATATCACCACGGCACGCCCATTCGTCGCGCGATCGAAGAAGGGTTGATCGAAGGTCCGCGAATTTTCCAGATCGGCGTGCGCGGTCCGCTCACTTCCGCCACTCAGGATGACTACATCCGCGATCAGGGGATCAACGTTCTCGACATTGACTTGTTTCAAGATGTTCAGAAACGCGATGCTTTTTTCGCCAAAATCCATCAAGTCGCTGGAAACAAACCTTGTTATCTCACTTTCGACGTCGACGGCATCGACCCGGCGTTCGCTCCCGGCACCGGCACGCCCGTCGTGGGAGGACTGACGACCCGCGAAGCGCTCGATTGTATTCGGAAGCTAAAAGGACTGCATTTCGTCGGTGCGGATGTGGTGGAGATCTCGCCGCCCTACGACCAATCCGAGCTGACTGCTTTGCTGGGCGCAGCTTTGGTCTTTGAGTTCCTTTCGCTCATGGCGTTGAAACGCTGACTTATTCCCGAAAGAAAACAGGACTATAGCGTCGTTTTTCGGGTCAAACGAGACACATTCCCGACGAGTCAACGAGCCAGTAAAATCAAGGAATGTTGTACGTGTTCAGTAGACCTCGCAAGCTTGCGCTGGTCTGCGCCCCACTTCTTCTTTCCCTTTTTGGATCCGCTTGTCTGATGCGGGTTTCATCCGGCACAGGCAAAGGCACCGTCGCTGGAACAGCCACGCACGGCGGCTGGACCATCATTCAGTCGATCGGTGAGAAAGCTCCCGCAGCCGTGTCGGGCATCGCCGGTGTCGACGCGAGCGTGACGCTGAGCTGGGATTCTGCCGTTCGCTCCAACGGACAGAGCGTCACGGGCTATCTCGTTTTCCGCTCAACCACTTCTGGTCAATACTCAACGACCGCGCTTTCATCGACGATCCCGGCGGCGTCCCGATCCTTCACTGACTCGACGGTCACGGGTGGAACCACCTACTACTACCGACTCGCCGTTGTAGGCTCCAGTGGAGAACTCATCCAGGCGGACGGCGCTGATGCCGAGATCAAAGTCATCGTACCGCCGGCAAACATGGTGCTCGTTCACCGCTGGGCAGCCAATCGCGAAATGTGCGGGGAGATGGGACGAGCGGTCGACCGAGACCAAAACTACCGTTGCGAGTACACGGGTCCCGGCGGGAACGGCTCGCACTACGATATTCAAAAGTCTTTCTTCATCGACACCTACGAGACGGGTTGCAACTACACGCCGGCTCCAGGGTGCGGAGATGCGACGAATGGTTGCGTGGGTTACGCGGCCGCGGCACCCCTGATGAATTCAGCGGAAGGTGACGTCTTCTATAATCGAGGTAACGGCACCTGCTATATCAACACCAGCGTAGGAACGGGAAATACCTGGACCGCCGCCAATAGCGGCGCCTTGAGCTCGAGCCAGCTCGCGTTGATCGCATCGAACCAGCCCGGGCTCCCGCCTCTCGGTGTGATGGATCAAACGCGCAGCTACGCCGCTTGCCAAGCGCTCACGGCGCCCGGCTTCGGCGCCAAGAAACTCCCTCGCCATTCGCAGCAAGTTCTTGCCTCGGCCTGGCCCGAAGAGCTGAGCAATGCTGAGATGAGCGCTATCGAGTATTCGGCGACTTCTCTGCTCACGACCGGCTACTGCAATACGAACTCGGGTGCTGGCCTCACCTACGACAACAACGCAGTTCCGGCTGATCTGGATACCCTTCCGGGGTGCGCTAACGGAAACTGTACCGTCAGTCCCTCTACGATTCGCTCGGTTCGCACCGGTAGCAATGCCACGCAAAATTGCGTCTCGCGCTACGGCGCTCAGGATCTCGTCGGCAACCTCTGGGAATGGGGAAGCGACCAACTCGCCTCCTGTTTCAACAGCAGCAATGACCCTGGCAACTACTGCCTCGGCCAAACGAGTAGCCTCGACCCTACGAACGATGATTGGGAAGATTTCGACTTCGACGGTACGACTGGACCAGGCGGCGGTCTCGTGGACGTGACGAACTGGGCGTTTAGTGACATGGCCTTCTCGGCCACCCATTTTTTGCCCGCGCTCGGCCTGCCCGTCGCTGGCGGCGCCCCGGCGAGTTTGGATGCGCTTGAGATCGGCGTCGGAGAGGGGCAATTCGATCCGGCGAAGTTCCGGGACGACTTCTTTTGGCTCAACACCCAGAACGCGAACGGGACCCCAGCGCGTGCGTCCCCCGCCGGGGGCGAATGGGGAAGCGCGGAAAGAGCCGGACGCTATACATTGCGGCTCCTGCGTACGCCGACTTACACGGCGGCGAACCATGGCTTCCGCTGCGCGGTGGACGCCGAATAACCCTCGACGCGATCAGAGGATGCCAATCGAAAAATAGAACCGACTCGTATCCTCGTTCGGGCGCGGCGCGAGATTGAAGCCCCAGTCAAAGTTGACGGGACCGACGGGACTGCGGAAGTGGAAACCGAAACCGGAACCAAATCGCAGATCTCCGAACGAGTAGCTGTCGACTAGAAGGTTCGCGGCGTCGAGGAACGGTCCGAAACGAAGCGCTCCGGCGAACGGGAAATCGAGCTGGAAGCGATAGTTGACATACGTGAGATAGCCGCGGATCGCGATGTCGTCGACGTTGTACTGCTGCTCGGCGAATCCGCGCAAACTGCCCACACCACCCAGTGAAAACTGCCGGCTGATCGGAATCCGGTAATCTAAGCTGCCTTCGGCGCCCGGCGGAGGCGTCTGAGTATTGCGCTGAATTCCAGTTCGGAAACTCATGTACCAATGGATCTCGCTGAAGAGCGTCAGGTGATAGTCCGTACGGAAATTAAAGCTCGTGAAGCCGATCGGAAAGGGCTCGACCTGGGAGAGGAACGTCGGGTCGGCTAATTCATAAGACGCGACTGCGTAAAGCCCTTTGCTCGGCAACAGTGGATTGTCCCTAAGATCCAGTCGAAGCGACGGGGTAATCGAGCCGATACGAAGGACTCGACTGTCCACGGCGTCCTTCGTATTGAACTGCTTCACCTGCTCAAGATTGTACGTGAGTGAAGCGACCAGGCTGGGGGACTCAAAGATCGGCCGCTCGAACGTCGTGGCGAAGGCAGTCGCCTCCTTGTCGAAGTTCAGATACATCGTTTTCTCGAAAGAAATGCTGGGCCGCATGGTCATGCCGGGAATCGCAAACCAAGGCCAGCTATAGGCGAACTCCGTCTGGAACTCGATAAAGCATCCGTCGGCGGCGAGCGTGCTGTCGGTCTCTTTTCCGCGCTCTCGGTTACGAGTACAGAAGCGATCATCGAAGCGTCGGTTCGTCGTCGCGAGCAGGGAAGCCGTGTGGTTCCGCCGCCAGAGGTTCGAGTAGGCGATCTGCCCGAAGAGCCGGAGGCCGAGGTCATTTCGAATTCCGACACCCCCCGCAAGCAATCCAGGATCCGCTTCGTCTACGGAGATCTGCAGGATCTTTGCATCATTGCGCGCGGGATCCGGCAAAACACGGAGAACAACGCGCGAAAAAATGCCCAGACGCTTCA
>JBEIOW010000041.1:0-9242 GCA_040377385.1 Bacteriovoracaceae bacterium
AATGGGTGCATGAGAATGCATGCCGGGAATCGTGCTGAAAAGCACAGAGGGAGCCTGAAATGACCGTCGCTACGACCGCAAAAGACTCGAAAAAAACCGTCGTTCTCGTCTATTCCGGGGGCCTCGACACCTCGGTTTGCATTCCGATGATGAAGGAGTTTTACGGGTACGAAAAAGTCGTCACCGTCACGGTCGACGTCGGCCAGCCGGCTTCCGATATCCAGCAGGCGGCCGAGAAGGCACGCATCTTGGGCACGGAGCACTACACGGTCGATGCGAAGGAGGAGTTTGCGCGTGACTACTGCTTCCCGTCGCTCCGGGCCAACGGTGACTACCAGGGCTACCCGATCTCGACTTCTATCGCGCGCCCCCTGATTGGCGTGAAAGCCGCGGAAGTCGCTAAGAAGCTCGGCGCTTCGGCGTTCGCGCACGGCTGTACTGGCAAAGGAAACGATCAGTTCCGGATCGAGTTCGCTATTCGCGCGATGATGCCGCAGGCCGTGATCCACGCCCCGGTGCGCGAGCGCAACATGACGCGCTCCTGGGAGATCGAGTACGCCAAAGAGAAAGGCATCCCGATCCAGGCCTCGATCAACAAGATCTGGTCGATTGACGAAAACCTCTGGGGCCGGTCCATCGAAGGAGGTCGTCTCGAGGAGCCAAATTTCGCTCCTCCGTCGGAGATCTTCCAATGGACCCGCGATCCGCTCGACGCCGCCGCGAAGCCTCAAGAAGTCACGATCGGCTTCTCGGACGGAATTCCCGTCACGATCGATGGCGTGAAACTCTCGCCGGCTCAGCTCGTGATCAAGGCGAATGAAATCGCCGGTGAACACGGCGTCGGACGTGTCGACATCATGGAAGATCGTATGCTCGGGCTGAAAGTCCGCGAGAACTACGAGTGCCCGGGCGCGACGCTCCTCTTGAAGGCGCATGCCGCGCTCGAGGCGCTGGTGCTCACGAAGGATGAGCTGCGCTTCAAGGGTCTCGTGGACCGAGAGTGGTCTTCGCTCGCCTATCAAGGCCTCTGGTTTGACCCGCTGAAGACAGATCTGGAAGCGTTTATCGGCACGACCCAGCGCCGGGTGGAGGGCGAGGTGAAGCTGCGCTTGTTCAAAGGTTCCCTCCAAGTGATCGGGCGTGAATCCCCTTGGATGCTTTACTCCGAGGAGCTCGCTTCCTTCGATACGACGACCTTCGACCAGCGCGACAGCGAAGGCATGGTGAAGAATTTTGGCATGCAGTCTCGCATGTGGATCCAAGTGATGGACCGCATGAAGGCGCGCAAGTAATGAGCGGAAAACTCTGGGGCGGCCGATTCGAAGGAGGAACCCACGCGGACGTCGAGATTTATACCTCGTCGCTCGCCGTGGATTCGCGGCTTTGGAAAGCCGACGTGCGTGGCTCGATCGCGCACGCTCGCATGCTCGGCGCCCAGAAGATCCTGACATCTGAGGAATCCTCGGCAATCGTGAAGGGTCTCGAAGCGCTCGCGTCTGGGCTGGAGTCTGGGCAGCTTTCACTGCCGCCCGGTGCGGAGGACATCCACTCGGCTATCGAGCAGCTTCTCACCGACCGGATCGGCGCCGTCGCCGGAAAGCTCCATACCGCGCGTTCGCGCAATGATCAGGTCGCGACGGCTTGCCGTCTCTATCTTCGTGAGCAGGGGGATGCGTTCAGCGGTGAGTTGAAGGAATTGCAGACGACGCTTCTCGCGCTCGCGCGGCAGCACACGGCTACAATCTTGCCCGGGCTCACGCATCTTCAGCACGCCCAGCCCGTCAGTTTTGCCCATCATCTCCTGGCCTATTTTTGGATGCTCGAGCGGGATCGCGAACGTCTAGCGGATGTTCGAAAGCGCCTGAATCGGCTTCCACTCGGCAGCGGGGCTCTGGCGGGCACGACCTTTCCCCTCGATCGCGACGCGGTCGCGCGTGAACTCGGGTTTGAAGGGGTTTGCGAAAACTCGCTAGACGCGGTCTCCGATCGTGATTTCGCGGTCGAGTTTCTCGGCGCAGCCACCCTCGTGGCGACGCATCTCTCACGGTTGGCCGAAGAGCTCGTGATGTGGAGTACTCCGGAGTACGGGTTCGTTGAGCTCGCCGACGACGTCACCACCGGATCGAGCCTGATGCCGCAAAAGAAGAATCCTGACGTCGCTGAGCTCATTCGCGGGCGCACCGGCCGCGTGGTCGGCGCGCTCACTGGACTGTTGGTCACTCTGAAGGCGTTGCCGCTCTCCTACAACCGCGATCTGCAGGAAGATAAGGTCCATCTTTTCGAAGGGCTGGATACGGCGCGCGCATCGACTCGCTTGACCCGATTGCTGCTCGAGAAGGCTTCGTTCAAGGTGGAACGCATGGCGGCCGCCTGCGAAGGTGATTTTTCCAACGCAACGGATCTGGCGGACTACCTCGTTCGGAAGAACGTGCCATTTCGCCAAGCGCACGAAGCGGCGGGCAAGTCGGTGCGACTCGCGATTGAAAAACAAGTCGCGCTCGAGAAGCTGCCGATGTCCGATCTTCAGAAGATTCACCCCGCCTTTGAGTCCGATGTTTATCCCGCGCTGGATCCTCGAGCAGTCATGGAAAGACGGGACTCGGCCGGGGGTACCGGTACTCGCGCCGTTGCCGCGCAAATCCTCCAAGCAGAGCGAGCGCTTACCCGATGAACGAAACGATTTCGTCTCCACAAGCGATCGCTCTCGAGAAAGCGCACGGCTCCTTCAACTACGCCCCGCTCCCGGTGGTGCTCGCGCGGGGCTTGGGCGCCCGCGTCTGGGACTGCGAAGGTAAAGAGTACCTCGATTTTGTCTCGGGGTATTCGGCCGTGAGTCAGGGTCATTGTCACCCTCGGATCGTGCACGCCTTGCAAGAGCAGGCGGCGCGGCTGACGTTGGTTTCGCGTGCTCTCTATTCGGATCAGATGGGCCCGTTTGCCCGCTACGCCACCGAACTCTTTGGTTACGAGCGGATCCTGATGATGAACACGGGAGCGGAGGCGTTCGAGACCGCCGCTAAGCTCGCGCGGAAATGGGCTTACACGAAAAAGGGCGTAGCGGCGGGTCAGGCTCGGATCGTGGTCTGTGCCGACAACTTCCATGGACGTACGACGGGCGCGGTCTCGGCCTCGACGAATTCAGCCCATCACAACGTGTTTGGTCCGGTGTTGCCGGGTTTTGTCGCGATCCCTTTCGATGATTTGTCAGCGCTCGAGCAGGCGCTGGCGGATCCTTCGGTGGCGGCCTTTATGGTCGAGCCGATTCAAGGCGAGGCGGGGATCCGGGTACCGCGCGAGGGTTATCTGCGGAGTGCGGCGGAGCTTTGTCGCAAAGCCAACGTGCTGTTCGTTGCCGATGAAGTGCAGACAGGAATCGCCCGAACGGGCAAGCTTCTTTGCTCGCAGCACGAGGGCGTGCGGCCCGACATTGTGCTGCTCGGGAAAGCGCTTTCCGGCGGAACCGTTCCCGTGTCGGCGGTGCTGGCGGACACGGCGATCATGGAGTGCCTACAGCCGGGTGAGCATGGCTCCACCTTCGGTGGCAGCCCGCTGGCCTGCGCGGTCGCGCTCGAGTCCCTAAAAGTGGTCGTTGAGGAGAAGCTTGCTGAGCAGGCCGAGAAGAAGGGCGAAATTTTTCGCGGGCTCGTGCGCGAGCTGAATCATCCGCTCGTCACGGAAGTGCGCGGAAAAGGACTCTTGAACGCGGTCGTTTTCGGCTGGGAGACGGGCACGGACGGGAAGGACTCCGCTAGCGCCAATCGATTCTGCGAGCTTCTGCTCGCGGAGGGCGTGATCGCCAAGCCGACGCGTCCCGGTGTGATTCGTTTTGCGCCGCCGATCGTGATCGACGAAGCCGACTTGCGGCAAGCCGTCCAGGTGCTCGGCCGAGTGCTCGCGGGTTTTTGAGCGAGCGGTTTCTCTAGAATCTGAAAAAGTCGAAATTCAGGCAGAAAAGTTTCTCCGGCTTGCTCTTGCGTAGCCGCGTCTCCACATCCTGGTAGAGTGAGAAGAGCAAGGAACGAATCGCCGGCACATCCTCTTCAGCGATGGACATCGGCAGCGTCGCGAAGAGTTCTGTTTTTTCTTTGTTCGGAATGCGCTCGAGCGCCTTGAGGCGCCAGTTGAGATGGTGGCGCGCGAACATGGGCGAGTCGGGCTCGATCCGGAGCTGGTGGATACCGGTGGCGTATTTGCCGGACTGAGCGCGCAGCATGCCGACATCGACGAGGTAGGTGAGTACCTGCTGAATCAAGTCGCGCGGAAGATTGAAGGAGCGATGGAGCGACTCCAGATCGCGCAGTCCTTCGATCGAGACCGCGATAAAAATCGCGCTGTAGTACCACTGCGAATAGAAGACGGCCTTATCCATCTCGGTGAGCGCGCGCGGCGACTCAGGAGCGTCCGAGGTCGGAAGAGGTTTGGATTCAGAAAGGGCCTTGAGTCGGGCGAGCTGTTGCACATGGAGCTGACGAAGGGATTCGGATCCGGCGCGTTCGCGCGCGACGAGCGTGAGGAGATATTCTGATTCCAGCGGGCGAAGCCCCAGAAACTGCGCGAGCGCCCAGGCTTGATCGCCCGTGAAATCGTGCTTTCCGCGAAGCACGTGAGAGACGAGTGAGGTGTGGACACCGAGGCGTTTTGCGATTTGGGTGAGCAACCCGCGACCTTGATTTGGAGCGGTGCGCAGCCAATCATTCACAAAGTCTTTGTAGTCGCTGTATTCAAATAGGTTAGGAGTTTCCATATCTTAATCCTAAATATGAATATAACTCATAATTGAAGTTTACTTGAATACAAATCGATGAGGGTTTTTTGACGGTGCGGTTAGAAAGGCCGGGATGAAACAGTTTTTTTCACTGATGCGGATCCTGCAGAACGTCCCGGCCGGCCTGATGGTCGCCTTGGTCTCCGGATCTGTGCTTGCCGCGTCCCCGTTGGGTGGTGAGGACGGCGGTTCGTCAGTCGGCGGAATCGGTCGCGTGAGCGGCGTTTTGGGCTCGAAGACCCTGATTTGCTCGCTTCGTTCGGCGAGTGCCCCGACCTTGGAATTCCATATTCAACGCGGTCAAAATGGGGAGTTGTCTCCAATCGTTCGCGATCGGGGATTGATGAATCACCCGCTCACGGCGGTCCGTTCGGTCGGCATCTTCGCGGATTCGCAGGAGTCGCCGAAGCACCTTCAGCGGGTCGTGATCCAGCTGGGTGACGAGCGCGACGCCGCGAATGAAGAGAAACTGAAATTCTCGGTCAAAGACTTCGAGGAGATGAGTTCAAATGCGGACCTTCAGCGCGATGCGCTGCTGGTTCGGAAGGCACAAGAAGGATCCCCCCTCCTTCTCACGTGCCGGATTCGCTGAGGAGAGAGCGGGGGCGGCTCCAGTTCGCTGGCGCTGCGACAGGTTCGAGTTTCTTTGAGGGAAAGAGAGAGTCCTCAGGGTTGTTCGCTCCGACCTGTCGCGCGGTAAGTCGCCTCTGATGAGACAGCGAGTTCTTTAGAGAGCGCTCAGCCTACCCCTAGGCTGGGCGCTCTTTTTTTATTCCGTAAATGCATCCTCTGGTCGTCAAAAGAGCGTCGCTTGGTGACGGCGGATCTTCGGATAAACTCGATAGATGATCCGCTATTCGGTCTTGTGTGGCCTTCTTCTGATTCTCTCGCCTTTAGTCGTGCCGGACGCCACCGCCGCTACTTCTCTTCCCAAGGATCTGCAGGAGCTCGGATTCGTTACGGGGACCTATCAGCTCACGCGCGGAGATGCTCTGCAGTGTTCAGCGGGTCCGCTCGAACTCCGGAAGAATGACGGATACGCCTCGCTCATGATCGGCGAAGGGCTGAGTGTTCCGCTTGCGATCCCCAACGAGCCGGCGGATGAGGCGGACGCGCCGGATCCTTGTACGACCCAATATCAGCTCGAAAAGCCCAAGAAGGGCCAGGTTTTCGCGCGCACGATCACTCGCTGCCCGGCCGAAGGTTCTAGCCCCGCAAAGGAAATGACGGGCACGCAGTCGCTCACCCAGGTCAATCCCACCACGCTTCTTTATCGCCAAGAGCCGCTCGCCCCGAAGGCGAACCCGGTCGCTGCCTTCGAATGCCATTACCGCCTCGTGAAGAGTGTCGGGAAGACTAAGCGATGAAAACAGCTTGGAGCGTCCTTCTGTTTTCTTTCCTGATTTCCATCGCGTTCGCGGACGAAAGCGTCGACACCGTGCCCGATGAGCCGGCCCTTCGCCAGACGCTCGAAGATTACGAAGAAGTGAGAGGGGAGCTGCAGGCTTTGTACAGCAGCAGTAATGAACTGCTCTGCCTGGCATATCCGCCCGCACCTCCGAAACTGAATCACATCCCGTTTCCCATTCAATACAAAGAGCTGGGCACGAAGAGAGATCCGGATATCTCCTTCGCGTCCGGCTGTGAAGCGTTCATCAACAAAGAAGGGAAATTGGGAAGTCTGGGGACGCTGATCTCCAAAGAGGTACGAAAGCGCAAATCGACTTTTCTCGCCAATTCCTTACAAGGCATGGAGTCTACCCCAAGGGCTTGTCCGCGCTGGTCGCAACTTCATGAAGACCAGAAAGCTCACTACTGGGCCTGGGTCTTCATGTCGATCGCGATGGCCGAGAGCGACTGCAAACCAGGGAAGACCGCGAAGGGAGTGAATGGCCGGGCCTTGGGACTTCTACAGATGGAAGAAGTGAAGCATGCCAAGAAGGCTGGGCGTGGAGAGATCTGCTATAAGAACATGCTGAACGCGACAGCGAACCTGCACTGCGGGCTCTCGGTCATGGAAAAGCAGCTGACGAATGGGACGCGAAAGGCGATCTTCGAACCCGGGTCCTACTGGGCTCACCTGCGCAAATCCCCCACATCAAGCCGGATTTACGAGCGTATCGCGCTTTACGACCCTTGTTTCAAGAAACCCAAGTAGAGGCGCCTAGATGGATCCGGTCGCACAAGAGTATTGGCGAAAGTGCAGCAGCTGTAAAAAACCGCTGCCTTACCGTTCGGAGTACTGGGTCTGTAACGTCTCCACCTGCAATCGCAAGCGCACCGGATTGGTCTTCTGCACGGTTTCGTGCTGGGACGCGCACGTGCCGATGATGAATCACCGGGAGTCTTGGGCGGAGGAGAGAAAGTCTCCCGCGCGCGAGGATTGGGAGCGTGAACTCCGGGGAGAAACGCCCCCAAAGGTGCGAAAACCGAAAGTCCCAATGGAATCGCCCGTCACCTCTCCGGTGTCTTCGGCCCCTCGAGTGATTCTCCGCAAAAAATCTGAAAACTGAATCTTCTCGTCGGCTCTTGCTCCTCATTTGAGAATTCCCGGAGTAGGCTCGGCGGATATGGCGCCAACCACGAGCCTCCTGTCCCGAAGCTATGAACCCACCCTCGAGAAGCCCGGCGCAGGTCTGCCGCTGATCGAGCGAATCGTCGCTCGATACTGGATTCTACCTCGGGGGGTTCGCGCACAGACCTGGGACCAGAATGTTGAAACCTTCATTCGCGAAGGTCGAAAAGCGCTCGAGCTGGTTCTCGCCGCACCGAAATCCTTGCAGGAACGTCGGGTCTTGATCGACCGTCTGCCGGGAATGGAGGATAGCTCGCGATTTTGGTCGATCGCCATGACACTCGAGCATCTCGTGATCGTCGGTCAAAGCATGGGCGAAGTGATTATTTCGCTCTCCAAAGGGGTCGAGGTCCAACGCAAAGTCGGTATTGCCGATGTGAAGCCGCTTGGGAAGATGACCTCGGAGGAGTCGATCACTCAGTTCGAGAAGCTCTTAAAAATGCTTCCGGAGCGCCTCCGTGTTGAGGTCCAAGATCGCGGCTCCCGCACTCGGCACGTTCACCCGTGGTTTGGTCCACTCACGGCACGCCAGTGGACATGGGTGCTGGGAGTTCACCAAGCCATTCATCGGCGCCAAATTCAGTCGATTCTCAGGATCGCCAACGCAGAGAAGGAGCAGTCATGAAAAATTTCGTCTCCCTTATCCTCGTTTTCATCTCATTTATCCCCACTGGATTCTCGGCGCCCGCGCCAGTTTCGAAGTTGAAGGTCCCTGCAGGTTTGGAGATCGGCGTTTATGCCGCCAAAGTGAGTGGAGCACGCTCCATGACGATGGCCGAGGATGGAACGATCTTCGTGGGTACTCGTGGCAGCGAAGTTTATGTTGTTCGCGATACCAACGGCGATGGCAAGGCGGACGAGGAGAGGGTCTTGCTCAAGGATCTCAACTCCCCCAACGGTGTTGCGTACAAGGACGGTGACCTGTACGTCGCTGAGATCAGCCGAGTGCTGAAATACCCCAAGATTCTTTCCCAGCTTTCAAACCCGCCTCAGCCGATTGTCGTGAAGGGTGATTTCCCCGACAAGAGCCATCATGGCTGGAAGTTTATCGCGTTCGGTCCGGACGGGAAGCTCTACGTGCCGGTAGGCGCGCCTTGTAACAACTGTTTAGAAAGCGATGCTCGCTTCGCGTCCATTACTCGGATGAACTCAGACGGATCAGGGTTTGAGATCGTCGCTCACGGAGTCCGCAACACGGTCGGCTTTGATTGGCATCCTAAGACGAAGGAGCTTTGGTTCACTGACAACGGCCGTGACTGGATGGGTGAGGATCTACCGGCCTGTGAGATCAATCGACTCCAGAAGGTCGGACAGCATTTTGGCTTTCCGTTTTGCCATGCGGGTGACGTGACGGATCCCGAGTTTGGCAAGGGTCGCCCGTGCTCGGAGTTTGTTCCTCCGGTCGTGAAGCTCGGCGCGCACGTAGCGCCACTCGGCATGCGCTTCTATACGGGAAAGTCGTTTCCGGCTGAGTACGAGGGCCAGGTTTTCTTCGCCGAGCACGGCAGCTGGAATCGGAGCGTACGGTCAGGTTATGTCGTAAATCGCCTGATCTTTGATACGAAGCAGCCGAATAAGGCTCCCCGTGTTGAGCCATTCGTGACCGGATTTCTCTACCGGGAAGGTTTGCGGGAAATCGTCGCCGGCCGCCCCGTGGATGTTTTGGTGATTCGGGACGGCTCCGTTCTGATCTCGGATGACCATGGCGGGGCAATCTATCGCGTGAGTGCGGTTCAGAAGAAATGAATCAAAGGAGAATCAAGATGAAGAGTTTTTCGAAGAGGTTATTTTTTGCGGTCGCTTTGTTTACTTCTGCCACAGCGGTGGCCGCTACCGAGATTCGGGGAACGGTGGATCTCGCGCCGGCGCTCGCAGCTAAGCTCAAACCCACGGCGACGCTCT
>JBEIOW010000522.1:0-2063 GCA_040377385.1 Bacteriovoracaceae bacterium
CGGAGGTTTTGCGCTGGGGCCTTGCAGGACTCTTCATTGGCTTTGGGATTTGGGCGCTCTGGCCGGACCGGTGCGAGGAACCGGCCGACACTCCCGGCCGCGGAGCCTTCTGGACGACGACGATCGCTTTTTTTATCGCTGAGATGGGTGACAAGACTCAATTTGCGACGCTCGCGCTCGGCGCGCGCTTTGATTCCTTTGTTGGCGTGACCCTCGGAACCACTCTCGGCATGTTGGCCGCCGATGGGCTTGCCGTCGCTCTGGGACGTCGGTTTGCCGAAAAAATCCCGCTCCCGCTGGTTCGTAAAGTTTCGGCGGTGACGTTCATCGGCTTTGGGATTTGGGCGTTCTTGGGTGGGGGAGGGCCGAACCCGTGAAGTCGCGCTCCAAAATGCGCCAGAGGCAGGCGCGTAAGAATTACGACCAGGAGAGCATCTTGAGTCGCCTGCAAGGCGAGGGTGCTTTTCCGTTCGTCGTAGTTTTGGATCACCTCAAGGCGGGCTTCAACGTGGGTAAAATCTTGCGTTCGGCCCACGCTCTCGGAGCGCGTGAGGTCCACCTCGTCGGAATTCCATCGTTTGATCCAGGGCCGGCGAAGGGATCTTTTCGTAAGACCCGCACGCGGATGTTCGCCACCTTGGACGAATCGCTCGCGCTACTCCGGCAAGACGGCTACGCGATTTTTGCGCTCGATCCTGCGGGGGAGGCGACCCTCGGGAAGGACGCGCTTCCGGAGCGCACGGCGTTTATCCTGGGACATGAAGAGTTTGGTTTGAGTTTTGATCCTTCCTCGAGCCCGGAGATCCGGGGTTTGCGGATCCCGCAGTTCGGCGTGGTCGAGAGCTTGAACGTGAGCGTCGCGGCGAGCCTCGCGATGTTTGAATATGTTCGGCAGCGCGGTTTTGAGCCTCCCCGGGATTGGTCGCCGGCGCCACCGGACGCACGTCTATCGATGCCGCCTGCACCGGCGCCCCGAGAGGTTCCCTTGCCATGAACTCTTCTTTAGAAACCGGCGCCAAACTGAGCGAGCGCTACCGCGGTCAATGGGGTGGCAAGATCGAAAATGGCGAGGAGATGTGGTGGACCGAGCCGAACTACCGGCTTCAGTCGAGTGCTTGGGAGCGGTTGAAGTTCCGCACGGATGTTCGTCAGTCCCTGATTCTTCGCTTTTGGAATCGGGTCTTGCGAACGGAGCGCGCGGAACGTGGGTCCACCGCGTGGAACCCCAAGGACTGGAAAATCGTCGACTTCGGCTGCGGCACGGCGGGGACGAGCCTCAGCTTCTCGCAGATGATGGGCGTGCCGTTTTTGGGCGTGGACCTTTTCGAAACCCAACTCGAGATCGCGCGCGAGTTTGCGCGGAAGCTCGGCTCGGACTGCACCTACCAGAAGCTGGATGCGGAAGGGCGCATTCCACTCGGAGACGGGGCTCTCGACGCGTTGGTCTCGCTCGACGTTCTCGGTCACGTGCCGAACATTCCGGCGACCCTCCAGGATTGGTCGCGTGCGCTTCGGCCGGGCGGCTGGGTTCTGCTCTTCACGGAGGCGACCTATAGTCCGGGAGACCGGTCGTTGATGGCCCGTCTGGCGCGCGAGGGGGTCGATATGATGCTCGCCGTCCCTGAGCATATTTCCCTCCTCCCGCGCGAGCAGCTCGAGGCGCACTTCGCGGAGTCGGGCCTGGAGCTCGTGGAGCGCTTCTCGGCCAACGTGGGGCATTTCTTCTTTTTTCCGAAGGACTATTGGCTCTTGCTCCGAGATCGGCCGGGTTACCGAGGGCTGGCCCGTGCTGCGCGCGCCTGGGACCGCGTTTCGAAGGTCTTGCCGTTCTACCCTTGGCCCTTCCAATGGCTGCGCGGTTGGGCTACCCGAGTATTTGGACCGGAGGCCTTCGGGACCTCGTATTTCTACCTTTTGCGAAAGACTCACCCCCGCTCATGATTCATCTGACTGGCATCAAGAAACAGTTCGGCTCACGTATCCTCTTTAAAGACGGCGGATTCCAAGTTCGCCCGGGCGACAAGATTGGTCTCGTCGGCCCGAATGGCGCGGGCAAGACCACG
>JBEIOW010000119.1:0-6434 GCA_040377385.1 Bacteriovoracaceae bacterium
CGCGAAAACACCGCCGAATGGAAACAGCTCTGCGATCGCTTCAAACGCGGCGATCGGGCCGCTTTCGCTGAAGTGGTCGAGCGTACGCAAACTCGCCTCCTTCGGGTTTGCTGGCTTTGGACGGGGAGCGAGTCGTTAGCGGAAGAGCTTGCGCAAGATGCGTATCTTCGGGCTTTTGAGAAAATTCAGTCCCTGAAGGAACCCGAGAAATTCCCGGCCTGGTTGATCCAGATTGCGCGCCGTCTTTGGCTCAATCAGCTGAAAACATCGGAACATCAGGTGCGTGCGCAAGAGCTTCCGGAGGTCTCTGATGAGGAGCTTCCGTCGATTCTGGAATCCGTCGCGGCCGAGAATCAAGGGGACCGAGATTGGGCGCTCACCGTGCAGTCGCTCCTCACCCGACTTGATGAAGGCCAAAGGGATATTTTGATCCTGATGGATATTGAGCAGCTCACGCATGCCGAAGTCGCCAAGATTCTTGAAATCGATCCCGGTGCCGCTCGGGTCCGACTACATCGGGCGCGTAAGGCCTTGCTGGCGTTGGTAAAGGAGCACGTCAATGAATGAAGGAATGCTCGTGTAACACTTGGCCCCGGATTGCTGTCTAAGGGGTGTACGGGTGTTGAAAGCCTACGCACCTGAGTCTGAGGAGTGAGCTGTGGATTTTGAGTCGCCGGCACAAAAGAAGATCCTCTCGCTACTCTACAAGAGGACGCGTGCGGGGATCCCCGTGGGTCCGAATGCGGCCTTTACCCGACAAACGGTGCAGCGCCTTGCCGATGCTCATGCCCTTCAGACGCGTCCGAATTCTCTTTGGTCGAAATGGCAAAGCCTCCCTCTCTTGCTGAGATGGGTTTTGGTTCCGGTGGTCGCTGGAGCGGGACTCGGTGGAGCGGTGAAGATCGTCGACACGGTCATCAGTACGTGGACGCGGCCTTCTGAAGAGGCGCAGCCCGTGAATGAGCCTACGGATGCCCCTCTTGAGCCGTCGTCCAAAGAAGGAACCCCGTCGACGGGTCGGCAACCGCTTCCGAACGCGATCCCGTCTCTGAACCCGGACGAAGCCGGAGCTCAATCGTCTGGTTTGCGCGTCAATTCTGCGGTGGGCGCCGATTCTTCCAAACTCGTCGCAGGGGGAGGCGGGGCTCGGCCCCCGCGGTCGAGCGAAGACGGGGCGAAGGAAAGCGAGTCTGAACTCAAACTGGATGTGGAATCGAGTTCAACGCGGAGGAAGTCCGGCGACGCCCCCGAGGAAGAGGCGGAAAATACTCCGGAGACTGCGAAGCCTGAGATCATCACGGTGGTTCCGGTCAGTCCTCGGCGTTCGAGGGTCGACTGGAAGATCAATGAGAGCTTTTGGGCGACGAAGGGAGATCGTTTCACGATAGAGAAATCCGCCGCGAGGGAAGGAGTCTATTCGCCGGTGATGGATGCCCTTGCTCGAAACCGCTCAGCACTTTTTGACCACGATGCGACCGCGCCGGGCTGGCTGCGAATTGCGGCTTGGTCTGCGGAGGGGGCGCGGGTGCATTCCGGTCCAGTGCAGATTTGGCCGGACGAGGCAGCGCGCGAGGGGCTCTTTGTTGTTCGGACTTATTATACACACCGAGTTTATATGCGGTGGTGGCCTAAATTTGGGATCGAAAATTGGGTGATTGAAGCTCGAGAGTCTGGCGCGAGTAACTTCACCGCGATCAAACAGGTCGCGGGCAGTTTGCAGACGGAACTCATTCCCAATCAGCTCGCTTCTCCGGCGGTGACATTGCGGCTGCGGGGGCTGCGCGCGGGACAGGCCGATTGGGTCAGTCGCGAGTATTCCTTCTGCCGAGGAGACGTGAACCTCGATGGCCGGATTGACGCCCAGGATGCACAGCTCACGTTGGCCAGCTATCCGGGCTCGTCGGGCTCAAGCCCCCCCGAGTGGCCGAGCGCAGACGTCAACGGCGACGGGCGCGTCTCTGGCCAAGATCACGCGTTGGTCCTCCAGTATTTGGGTGGGCAGAGCGTCCGACAGTGTCCTCGTTGACACTCTTTTGCGTGAGCTGAATTGCCTTTAGAATAGGTTTTGGGGAACCATGCTTTTTCATCCGAAGTCGCTATTCAATTTCCGCATCCTGGTTTTCTGCGCAGTCGCTTGCGTAGGAGGATCATTGACTGCCGATGCCGATGAGCTCGTCTGCAAAGGCGGGCTGTCGTCTTACGAGCGGAAGGCTGTGAAGAATTTATCGAATCTGGAGTTCGCCTCTCGAACCGCGGACTTCGCCCTACGCGCGAGCGCAGAGGGTGGGGGAGCCGGAGCACGGGAGCCTGCGGCGGATTCCGATTCAGCGAGATCGCTACCCACGGGGATTCCTTGCGCGAAGGCGGAAGTCGAAGCGATCTTCTTGCCTCTGTTTGGCAAAGATTTGATCGCGAAGCATTCGAAGTTCTCAGAGGAGCGGCTTCAGGTGCTCTGTCGTCAAAGAGCTGAATATCTCGGTCGCCCAACGAAGCAGAATTTCGCGGCGTTCCGCACGACCCTCGGCATCACGTTCGACGAAATCGAGTCGAGCGTGACTCATTGGGTTCGCTCGGCTCATGGGCGATCCATCGCCGTTCAGATTGAAGAATCCGCTCAGCCTAAGCTGGATCAGGCATGGCAGCTTTTTCACCGCCTTCGCTACGAGGCTTATCGCGAAGGCCTAGTGACGTTGAGGAAGGGTTGCGTCTCGCAACGCTAGCCGCTCGATTCGGGACCCATTGAGAAACTGTTGACACGCGCTCGATCTAAATAACGCATTGCGTTATAGTGGTGGTTCTTCACTGGAATAAATGTGAAAGGACTCACCGTGGTGCGCAGGAGCAAATTGAGAGTTGGCTGGCTGACCCGTGGAGCAATGGTTCTCTACGCGCTCGCGGGGCCAACATGAAAAGTAGATGGATCGTCTCACTCATTCTCCTTGCCGGCTCCGCGCATGCCGATTCGATCCGATTGCCGCAAGCCTGTATGACGGGGTCATCTCCCATTGCAGGTGGAACTGCGGCTACATTGGTCCCGGGGACACAGCGGGTCGCTCGCGGAGATCGATTCGTCGCACCTTGGGTGATGGACTTTGAAGGTGCACTACGCCGTGGCTCGACGCGAATTGAGTTTAAGGCAGGCGCCTACAATCTCATCGAAACGGACGAGCAGGGTCGTGCCGTGGGTTTGGTTTCACTTGCGTCGCCGGGATCGAACTCTAATCCTGCCGAGTTGACGGGAGAGCAGGCCTTCTTGGAAGCGAGACTTCCGCGCAGTATGCGATGGACTCGGCACAGTGGAACGATTCGAGGCTATCCACTCCCTGCCGGGGCGCAGGTGTTTGTCGCCGGCCAAAGGGTTGACCAGGTGATTGATTTGGATCGATACCCTTCTTATCGGGATGACGAAGGACGGGCGGCGAACTCTTTGGCTGCCGCGATGCGGGTCCGCTACTTGAGGGGCCTAGCTCGACTAGAGTCGGGTGAGCAGGTGGAGCTGGTACCTTATCTTCGCACGGAGGACTTTCTTGCGCCGGCGGCCAGAACGTCAGGTCCCGGGAGTCCTGAAGATTTCGTGGCCTCAAGAGTGACTCGTCCCTTGGACCCGGCCAAGCCTTTCACCAGTCAGCTTTGCGTTCGTGCAACCGCTGAAGGAGAAGACGATCCGGAATTTGATGAGCTTCGGGGAGGGCCTGTTCCGGCGTCCTGCCCCAACGACCTTAAGACAGTCAATTTCATGAACGATCGAGTGATGACTGAGCCGACCTTTGCGGGCCCCGGACTCTATGTGGATCGACGCTGCTTTGTAGGTTCGGGATCGGGGCGAGATCTGCGAATCCACCGCGAGAAATACTGCACTGTCTATTTGCGGATGGATCCTTCTCAGATTCAAGTGAAGCGCGGTAAGCGTACTCAGGTCACGCCGGACGGAAGCGCGCCCAAGGAAGTGCAGCTTTACCCGATGGGGGCCATGAAGTTTTCCGAATGGGTGCAAACTCGCCTCAATGGCCTTCGCCTTTTTGCGATAGAAGGGTTGCAGTTTTCGGGCGCCCGGGACTTGACGATAGAAAACAACGACATTCGCTTGGGACGAACGATGGTCTTTGAGCCTGGTTCGCGAGCCGTCAAGAATCTCGTCATTCGTGGAAATCGATTCAGCCACCAGCTCCCAGAAATCTTTTGGAGCGACATCAAGATCAACCGCTATCGCCTCCAGGGCTACTTGCGAACGGGTCAAGCGATCGTTTCGTTGATTCGAAACCCCTCCGGATTCATGCCGGGTCCTGCGGGAGCCATCGCGCGCAACTCGAGCGCGATTCATGTCTCTGCTTCGGGTTCCTGCGTGGAAGTCAGCGGTAATCGGTTTGATAACATCTACAACGGCGTCGCTCTTTGGGGCTCCGATCCGGGCTTGGTTTCGAACGAACCGGAGGAACAAGAGGAAGAAGACGGAGTCGACGGCAATGCCGACGGTTCCGAAATGACCGTTGTGTCGGCAGTCGCCAACGAGATCAACCCGGACCGACTTCCCCGTTCGCCTCACTGGATCCTGGCTAATCATTCGGTCGCGATTCGCGGCAATCGATTCAACCGAGTGATGAACGATTCCATTCGGATGACTGGGTTTGACCGAGTTTCGATCGAGCGCAACCGACTTCAGAACGCACTACTCGGGGTCGTTCATCTCAAAGGCAGTTCCGTCTATCTCAACCAGCCGGACGTGACCCTGGGGTTTAATGTTTTTGACTTGAATCGAGATCTCGACGCGCGGGTGGCTTATTTGAAGGGAGCTTCTGCGCCGCTTCTTCCCAACGGCAGCTGCCCCCAAGGCTCCGTCATCGAGGGGGATCAGTGCATCGCGCGCGAAAAAATCGGCAGTTCTGGAAATGGATTGCACTGCACGCACTCGAGCCAGCCAGAGTGTGGGCGATGGGCTGCTTTTTACCACAATACCGTCATCGCCCGAAACGGGACAGAAACGCGGATTGCTTATAGCCCACCGCCTTCGCGCGCCGATCTGAATGTCACCGATGGATTACGAATCACTCGGAGCTATAACAACCTCATCGTCCAGCTGAACCCGGCGCAATCGGTTTATGAGCTAGGTACGGTGAGTCGTTTCGGCACCAACGCAGTGGGTGCCGGAAATTTCGCAGTCAGGGCGAAGGCGACTTCTCCGTCTTCCGCCTCGTCGCCGATTCGAGCGATCTGGGCAAGGCTGCGGCCCGAGCGCGAGGTCAATGAGTATCGGATCAAGGGCTACCTCCTGCCGGGTTTTTCAGGCTCACAATTGGAAGATCCGGTAACGACTGTTCTCGAAGCAGGATTCGGCACGTTCACTTCATTGCTGAGTCCTTTACCCGGCGTCTCCTATCGTGCACGACGCTTGGATCCTGTTTTGTTAGGGATCGATGCGCGCGGCTTCTGCGATCTACAGATTGGGGATCAAGCTTGTTCCGCTACGCAGCTGGAAAAGGGCTCCGTCTTCTATGAGCTTCCGACACCAGGCTCCCTAGGCACCGACGGGTCTCTGTCTTTGTCCTTCGAAGAATACGCGCGACTCGGATGGCTTGCAGCGGGCCATCCCTCGATCGATCTGGGCGAGGGGTCCGGGAGACTGATTCCGGGAGCTTGCCAACCGACGATAGGGTGCCCCTAAATAACTCAAACTGGCCCCCTAGAGTGTCCCCGCCGGGGTCAGCACCTGGTTGTGAAACCGGACATAGATGGAAATGTGGTCGATGAGACCTTGCATCGTTTTGGTCGTGCACCAGGTTCTGCGGAAGAGCCGGTTGAGGTTCGCTCTGAGCATCGCGCAGGTGTGATTGAGCGCAAATAAGGGATCCCGACCTCCTTCTTTCATTTCGCCCTGACCCGCTACGCGTGCTCGGCGGCCCTTCTCGGTGAGGTGTATGGCCTCCGGGTGATGGCGTTTCAGGTGAAGTGGGTAGTGCGGATTTTGGTCCGAGAGCCAGCAGGCCTTGGGTTGAACCACGGGCTTGAGCCTGCGAAAGAACACATCCCAACCCTCCGGCCGCTCGTCAGGTCGCGGGCCGTACTTGCGGCGAGCGGGTACGGCAAGCAAGCCCTTCGCGGGCATGCGAGAGACGCGAAATCCCAGGATTTTTCGACTCTTAGGGTCGACGGCAAGCGCGACACTCAGGGGCTTACACTTGGAGTGTTCGCTCGTCTCCAGATCATCAAACTGGAGGAACGCAAGCGGCCGCGCGCTCAGACGCCGAGTGAAGGCTTCGTTCTCAACTCTGGCCTGAGCGGCGAGGAAGCGGAACTTTCGCACCACCGTCTTTCGGTTGATGCGAAGGAGGAGCGCGGCCCTTCGCTGAGAGACACATGAGTTTAAGAGCTGATCGAGGGGATGGTTTAGCTTCCGCTTTTTTTGGCGGTAGTTCGGAAAGAAGCGCGCTGAGGAAAAC
>JBEIOW010000002.1:0-17046 GCA_040377385.1 Bacteriovoracaceae bacterium
ATGCCGATCGGGCGATCGTTGAAGTACATGATCTTGATGACGAGGTTTTCCTGAAGGAAGTCCTTACCGCTGCCGAGGGCCTCTTCACTGAGCGCGACCTGGTCGTAGTTCGCCTGGTTCATGAAGTGATAACCTTCGGCGTCTTTATACAGATACTGCATGTCGCGCTGCTCGGTGTTCGCGCGGTCCACTTTGTCGCCGGAAGTAATCGTCTTCTCGGTGACGTTCTGGTTCAGCATGTTTTTGATTTTAGTGCGGGTGAAGGCGCGGCCTTTCCCTGGACTCACGTGCTGAAAATCGATGATTTCGTAGGGGACGCCGTCGATCTCGATCTTGAGACCTTTGCGAAACTCATTAGTAGCGTACATAGACCGTCGGTCGTACCACGCTCCTTCTCAGGGCGTCAACGAGACGACGCGGCGTGTTGTGCTTCCACGTCCTGGCGGTATCTTTCGACCCTTTGGAGGAGCGTCTGAAGGACCTCGATCTTCCGAACCCAGGCGCCTTTTTTTGCACGACCCGGCTCTATAATAGAGGCGGAGACGGAAGGGTATTGGGATTCCGGCTCAGGGGAAGGCGTGGGGTCATTCTGCAGAACGAGAGCGCCCCGCTCATAGGCCTGGGTTTCGAGCTCCTGGACGATCCGACTCAACTCACCGTCGCTCGGAATGAAATAGAGGAGCATCTTATACGCGTCGAGCGCTTCGGCCACTCGACCAGTGAGCAAGCACGCCTCGGCAACCAATCGCTGAGCGACGAGATTGTCGGGAACCTCCCGGACCACCGGTCCGAGCGTTTCGATCACTTCGGCATACTCTTTCCGGTCAAAAAGAGCGCGCGCCAGTGCAACCTTACCCCCGACAAACTGGGGGTGAATGCGCAGGCCTTGGCGCGCGATATCGAGCGCTTCATCGATCAGCCCCGCCTTGCGATACGCTTCGGCCAACGGCGCGAAAACCCGCGACGTAGGATCCGCCTGGAACTTCCGAAGGTAATCGTAGAGAAGAGGCGAGTACTGGGACATTTGGCGTGCGCGCTCCTCAGCCGGATCCGGTGACTAGACCGGACTCTTTCTCGTTGAGGATCTTCGGCGTGATGAAGATGAACAGCTCGGTCCGGCTGTTCTGATCCGCCTTCGAACCGAAGAGGTGACCGAGAATCGGAATCTTGCGCAGATAAGGAACACCCGTCTCGATCTGCGAGCTCTGCTCCGTGTAGAGGCCGCCGATCACCAGCGTAAGGCCACTCTCCACCACTACTTTAGTGGAGATATTCCGAGGCGCGGGCTGCCCGTCTCCGTTGACGATATCCCGGCTCACGTTGAGCTGGAGCAAGACGCTGGAGTCATTAGTCACGGTAGGCGTCACGTTGAGCGAAGTCTGCGCCTGAACGGTTTGGTCGGCCGAGTTGGATCCCGCGTTGTTGACGACGACCGTCTTGATGGTCGCGGGCGTCCCCGCCGAAATACTCGCCGTCTCTTTGTTCAATACGACGACGCGCGGGCTCGAAATCTGCTTAGCGTTGGACTCACTTTCTTCGATCGCAAGCAGGGCATTCACTCGCTCTACCCCCGGAATGAACCCGAACGAAAGGCCCGCCTTCATGCCGCCCAAGCTACCGGTGATATTCGAAACGCCGAGCTGGCTCGCTACTCCGTCATTGAAAGTGGCACCGGCGAAGTTGCTGTTTGTACCTGTCGTCGAGCCTCGGGTCGCCGTGCCGAACGAGCCGCCAATCTTATTGGCGAACTGGCTGTTGGCTTCAACCACTTTGGCCTCGATGAGGACCTGCGGGGTCTGCGTATCCAAGAGTTCGATCAGCTTCTTGAGACGGTCCAGGTTCTCCACGGTATCGCGCACGATGATGCTGTTCGTTCGTTCGTCCGCCTGAACGATCGTTGAGAGCCCTCCGTCGGTGGCAGTGTTATTTACCGAGGCGAATTTCTGGAATGTGCCCACGAGATCACCTAGTTTCGCGTAACTCACCGGAAAAATGCGCGTCACACGCGGCGCAGTCGCTTCGCTCGCGCGCTTGGCGGCGAGCTCAGCGCCTTTTTCGCTCGTGAGGTTGGAGAGCGTCGTGATCCGGAGAACGTTGTTGCGGCGTTCGGCACCCAGCTGCTTGGTTTGCAGGATGAGATCGAGCACCTGATCCCAAGGAGTTTCGGCAAGCGACATCGTGATCTTGCCTTTCACTTCGTCACCCACGATGACATTGAATCCGCTCGCTTCGCCGATCAGCTGGAACACATCGACCAGATCCATGTCCCGCACTTGAAGCGTGATCGGTTTACCGATGTAGCGACGCGTGCGCTTGGATTCATCGAAAACTTGTAACGGATCGGTCGAGCCCGAGGGGGCGCTCATCGCCACATCCGTCGGTGGAGCGGGTTCTGCAGCAGCCGCTGATCCTGGAGCGACGCCAGCGCTCGCCTCAACGGCTTCGAGTTCCGATTGATCGGCATCGCCCGGAGCGGCAGCCGTGGATCCGATCGTATCGCTGATCTTCAAGATGATCTGATTGCCGTCTTGGATCAGCTGGGAATCACTTCGGTCCCGGAGCTGGACGACGATCCGCGAGTCACCTTGACCAGCGACCATGTAGGGGCTGATCAGACTGACCTTGCTCTTGAAGGAAGAAGTATCGAGTTTTCGAGTCGCACCTTTGGACAGCGTGGCGCCACGCAGCTCAAGCACGATCTGCTTGTCCTGCGAGTTCTCCGTCTTTTCAACCTGGATCGGACCGTCGGAAGTGATCCGAATCTCACTCGCGTCCGTCTGCTGTTTGAAATCAATCGACGTCACGTTCGCCGCTTCCGCCGCGAAGGGGAGCAGCGCCGCCAATCCGACGAGCGCCTGTTTGTTCAGCTTCCATGCTTTCATTGATCGCATCTCCTTGCGTTTCCTACTGTCCCTGAATTTTTGGCTTGATCCTGAGGATCGTATCGACGTCCTCGTCTTGGCCCAGAATGTTCGTGATTTTTTCGCGGACGATCAGCGCACCGCTCGTGATCTTACGGACCTGGCCACCGCGGATGCCCATCTTCGCGTTCTCCGCGACGATGATCGTTTTGGACTCGGGCGTACGAACCATCGCGCGCATGCGCGAGGGACCGCTCATGATGCCCATGAGTTCGTACTGATCCACGGGAAAGCGTTCTAACTCTGTACGCTGAATCACGGTTTCGCGACTCGCCGGACGGCTGAACGGATCTCGAATCTTGGACCAGGTCTCCGGACCGACGGATTCGAGGTCAGCGAGCGTTTCCGGAGCGGGCACGGCCGGGCGCGCAGATGCGATGGGCGCTACCGCCGCGGCTGTGGGCGCGGCTGTGGGCGCTGCCGCAGGGACTGCCGACGGTACTGCGGCCGGAGCCTGCGCGGGTGGCGCGACGGGCGTAGCTGCCACATCGGGCGCGGCCCAAACCGAAACGCAGGTGAGAGTGAGGAGAAAGGAAAGCGCGATCACTACTTCGCACCTCCGGTGGTTTTGGAGATCTCGTCCGCGTTGGTTCGCATGTAGCTGAACCCTTTGATCTGAATATTCCCTTCCACTTCTGGAATGCTGCCGACGCGTCGACTCGTCGGGCGAACCACGAAAGACTCCACGCGCACGATCGTCTGCAACTGCGTCAAGCGCTTCAGGAACATCAATAACTGATGATAAATTCCGCGAAACGCGAAATCAAAGGAGTGCTCCATGTAGTCGCTTTTGGGTGTGCGCTCCTGCGGACGGATCGCCATCGGAGTCAGGCCAGCCTTCTTGGCTTCCGTGATCACCGTCTGCATGAACAAGGCGATATTGAACTCTTCAGGGAGGTTGGCTTTCACTTCGTCCAGTCGCGTGGTCAGCTGTCGAATGTCTTGCCGCTTCTGTTCAAGCTCGAGCTGGAACTTCTTGAGCTCGCCCACCCGGCCCTGCAGCTTATCGTTGGACCCCTGAAGTCCGTCGATGTCGCGTGTAAAGTTAGCCACTTCCCGATCCGGCGCGGTGTGAAACTCGTAAACATCCCAGCCGTAATAAATCAGGACCCCTAAGAAAATCGGGATCACCGGGATTTTTTCGAGGAGTTCTATGATCCGATCCTTCATCAGCGCCTCCTCACGGAAAGCTCGAAGCGATAGGCGTCGCGGCCCGTTTCATCGCGCAGAAGCTGACTGCTCTTCAAATTCACTTCCTTGAAGACGACGCTTTCGTTCAACCCCTTGACGAAATCAGAGATGGGACCGAAATCAATGGCGTCTCCGCGCATCAGCACTTCCGCAGTATCCACGCGGAGATCGGCGAGCCAAACGTCGCGAGGGAGTGCGCTGGAAAGCGCGAGCAGAATACGGGGCGGTCCGGCACGGTCTTGTGCGAGCTTTTCGATGGTCTCGAGCTTGGAGCGCACGATGCGCTCATCCCCCTCGAGCGCGATCTTCACGCTTTCGAACTTCTTCACTTCTTCGAGCGCTTTCTTGAGATCGGCTTCTTTCGCCTTGAGCTCGGCGACCTGCTCCTCCATTTTGCGCACTTCTTCGGCAAAATAGTAATCCTTGCCGTAGCTGGCTCCGTACCAGAAGACGACGAGGATGATGATCTCTTTGAGCTTTGGAATCGACGCCAGATCCTGAACACGAATGTTCTTGAGATCCATCTGCGTGAGCCGCGTGAACGACGTCGCGGAAGTTCCGCCTTCTGCTCCCGGCTCGCCCACCAGAGACGCCGACTTCTTGAGTGCAAGGTTGATTTTAATCATCGGGCTGCCTTCATTTCTCCGCCGCTCTCAAGGCCAGTCCGACAGGGATCGCCGCCATCGGCGCGATCGAAGCGATGTACTCCGGGGTAAACACGGCCGGATCATAGGTTACGGAATTGAATGGATTGATGGGTTGCGCAGGGAGTCCGAGAATCTCCTCGATCATCTTGGGCAAGGAAGGAAGCTTTGAGCTCCCACCGGCCAAAAGCACCGAAGTGACCGGAGCCCCCGTCGAGGAAGCGTTGTAGAAGTCGAGCGCGCGCTTGATCTCGGTAGTGAAGTTCTCGGCCATCACGTTCATGAGATCGTTGACCTCCTGCGGGACGCCGCCTTCTTGGCTGCCAGTTTTAAGCGCCTCGGCGTCGGCGTAAGAGAGGTTCAAGTGCTTTTGGATTTCGGCCGTAAGATTGCGGCCCCCGAGCGCGGAATCTTTCGTGAAAACGGGAACGTTTCCAAACACCACGACGAGCTTCAACGAGCTTGCTCCAATATCGACGATCGCGACGGCTTCGGAAGGATTGGTCGGATAATTGGCTTCGTAGACGGTTTGCAAAGAGAAGAAATCCGTGTCGACGATCTTGGGCTTCAAGCCGGCGTCGCTGATCACGCCCATGTACGCGTCGACGACGGTTCGCTTAGCGGCGACGAGCAGCAGATCCGTTTTTCCATCTTTGGATCGGGTCAGGACCTGGTAATCCATCACGACTTCCGAGACGTCGAAGGGGAGATACTGCTCGGCTTCCCAGAAAACCTGCTCTTGAAGTTCCTTCGCATTAGGAACGTCGAGCTGCATGCGTTTGATGATGACGGAAGTACCCGAGAGAGACGTGCAAACATTCTTCGTCTTTAGCTTCACTTGACCGACGAGGGTGCGGATGCTGTCGGTCACGACGATCGGGTTGAGAATCTCCCGATTGACGATGACGTCATCCGGCAACTGCGCGATGCCGAAATGCAGAAGCTTCCAGTTCTTGCCCTGGCGCTTCAACTCAACGAGCTTAATCGAAGACGATCCGACGCTTAAGCCAACGACACTCGATCCGCCCAATGAAAGCGAAAAGCTCGGTAGCTTAAGCTTGGGAAATGAAACCATTTTGTGAGGACTCCCCAGACTAAAATTCTACCTGGTAGGGAGCTGTGCGCAACCGAGGACTCACCGCACTGCACGGTTATCACTCGAAGCGGGGTTCCTCGTGAGCTCCTTCGAGCACGACGATCGATACGGACGTCAAATCCATGACATCCGTGGCAGGGCTAAACGCGAAAATCGCGGAAGGAGCTTCTTCGCCGAGAGACGGAATCAGGCTCGAAGGGGCCTTCTCCCAAGGCGAGAAGCAGTAGCTGGGGGTAATTCCAGGAACGCCGATGGCCACCCCTTCCTCCGCAGGTAGGAATCGGACCTCGTCGGAAGACAGCCTCGAGCGCGACCAGGCCCCGACGTACGGCGCATCCGCACGACATTCCGCGACGGGACCGAACTCAAACTCGGTCGGCGAGACCACCTTCAGGCGGAGCCGGGTTTGTGAACGAATCGCTTCCCGCTTGATCGTATTGATCCGCTCAGAAAACCGTCGTGCCTCCGAGAGCGTTCCCCACTTCGGCAATTGGGCGCGTACGACCGGTACCGAAGCCAGGAGGACGAAAAGAAGTGCAGTCGCGCCAATCCAGGCGTATTTGCGCCGCCGCAAGCGAATTTCGACCTTTTCCCACAGTTCATAGTGAGACCACTCAGTCGTTTCCCAGCGTTTTTCGGCCTGATCGCTCTCGTGAATCGGAGTCATGCGTTCCTCACAGGATTTCCCCGAAAAGATACGCCACCAAACCGCCCAAGACCAGAAAAGGACCGTAGGGAATCGCGGCACCGAGCACCTGACGTTGACGCGTGGCAAGCGCCCATCCGATTCCGACCAAACTTCCGGTGACTGAGCTCACGAGGACCGTGGTCAACACCCCGGTCGGCCCCACAAAGGCGCCCAGCATCGCGAGCAGCTTGATATCGCCGCCGCCCAAACCGGACTTACCGGAGACTTTCTCGTAAAGAACCGCCAATCCGTAGAACGAGGCGAATCCGAGCAGCGCTCCTAAAAATCCACCGGTCCAACCGAGCGTGGGCTCGAGCCCCGCCGTCAGCAAACCCAGGACGAGCCCACCTAAGCTCAACTCATCCGGAATGATGCGATGATCGATATCAATGAACGTCACGGCCACCAGCGCTGCTACGAACGGAAAGTCGCGCACGAAGAGCACCCAGCTGAAGCCGAACTTCATCTTCACCGCAAGGAACAACATCGCGGTCAGCAGCTCGACGACCGGGTAGCGTACGGAGATTGGCGCCTTACAGGCCGAGCAGCGTCCGCGAAGGAAAAGATAGCTGAAAACCGGGATATTGCCCCACCAGCGGATAGGTGCCTCACAAGACGGACACCGGCTTCCGGGGCGAATGATGGACTCGTCCCGCGGTAAGCGATGGATCACAACGTTGAGAAAGCTGCCGATGATCAACCCCAAGACAATCACCAAGAGATTCTCGAGAATCATGGGGACACCAGGAAAAACCATTTCAGTGCCCCGTTTCCTTCCTCTTCAAGAGGTGAGAGGCGATCCAGATTGCAAAAATCACCCATCCCGCAGCATGAATGGCGGCGAAAATGATCTCGTGAGTTTGCGGAACGAGTCCTCGACTCACAAGAATATTCAAATGCAAGGACTCGAGGTTAGGGAAAACGCGCAGAACCATTTCCAGAATCTGACGAAGCGGACCATCCTGTCTTTCCACGAGCAAATGAGCCGCGGAAATATTGGTTCCGATCAAATAGATTCCAATTCCGATCATGAAAGTGACGGCGGTACTCGATGCGCTGGCGATCAATAGCGACAGTCCGGAGAGAAGACCACCGAAGACCAGCGTCGCAATCCACGCCAGGCCCAACAGACCCAGCTGAACGCTAGGCAGTTCAGTAATTCCTCCCACCGCAAACAAGTGCAGACAGAGGACATGAACCGCCGCGAGCAGGCTCAGATTCAACGCGATAATCGCGCAAACCCCCAGCCACTTGCCGCAAAGAAACTCCCAGTTTGAGACGGGACGCGACAGCACCATGTAGACCGTGCGTCGTTCGAACTCACGGTTCAGAGTCGCACCTGAAGCCAGAATCGCAATGAGCGCGGTGGAAATCTGGGTCCCGCTCAAACCCACGTCGAGCAGCACGCGCACCGGCTTGAAGAACGAAAGATTTGCCATCATGAACGAAAGGATCAGCAGCAATCCCCCAAGAAAGAGACTGCTGTAGAGAATTTTGTCACGCAAAAGCTCGCGCAGAGTCATTTCAGCGATCAGGAGACTGCGTTTCATACCGGTCCGCTCCCGCGCACGAAAAGCTGCTCCAGGGTAGTGCGCACGGGCGTAACACTCTGGACGATCCCGCCAACGGATTTAATCGCCTGCAACAACTCCATGATGTCTTTACCTCGATACAATAAACGGGCTCGACCCGCATGGATCGAGATCTCCAAGACTTCTCCATCTAAAGCCGCCGGCTGCTTGATGCGCAGCTGTTCGAGTGTCACTGGATTCTTGAACCAGATCTCAAAACCTCCCTGCCCCTCTTCAATGATTTCGGCAGTCGACCCCGCGCGGACCATCGCCCCACGCTGAATCAATACGAGACGATCGCAAATGGCCTCCACATCCGGAACCACGTGAGAGCTAAAGAAGATGGTGCGACCCTGGCGTGCCTCCTGTTGAATCAGCGCCCGCATCTCGTAACGACCGACCGGATCAAGCCCGCTCATGGGCTCATCAAGAATCAAAAGCTTAGGCTCGTGTAAGATCGCCTGCGCAACTCCCAATCTCTGAAGCATTCCCTTGGAATAAGTTCGCAGCTCCTGATCGATGGCTTGTGCAACACCCACTCGCTCCAAAACTGCAGGAATTTTTGATTTCAATTCCGCCGCTGTAAGCCCGGACATTTGTCCGTACTGATTGAGGATCTGTCGTGCCGTCAGGAATCCAGGAAAATAAGGACGCTCTGGCAGAAAACCCACTTGAGCACGCGCTTCACGGCTTTGCGCCGGATGGCCGCCGATCCGAATGCTACCCGAGCTTGGCCGGCGGACTCCGACCATCAGTTGAATCAGTGAGGTCTTCCCTGCGCCGTTTGGTCCCAGGAATCCGGTCACCGAGCCCTCATCGATTCCGAAAGTGATTCGGTTCAGGATCGTCTTACGATTCATCCAGAATCCGACCTTCACCGCATAATGAACCGACTCAATCGCTACTAGGCTCATTGCTCCCCTTCTTCCTGGAAACCGCTAGAATATTCGATTGGAACTTGTTGAACCAGGGATCAGCCGCGCTGGCTAAGAGCGCGTCTAGCTCCGGGTCCGTCAGAACCAGATCCAATTGCGCGCGATTTGCGCCCACACGACGCTCTACGAATCGATGGACCTCTGGCTTCAGATTGGAGGCTGCCTTTGTTCGAAGGAAGTCCGCGTAAGTCTCTCGTCTACCTCCGGGTCCAGTATCAAGCCAGGCGAGATAGACTTCTTCGACGGTCAAAAGCAAAGCTAAGCGTTCCACGAGAGAACGGCGGCGCTCGAGTTCGGCGCGCTTCTCATCACTCAATCGCGCACCGGAGAGTTGAAGATCGAGCAAGCGGAGCCCTAAAGTCGCGATGCCCGAACGGGAGTTCATTTTTTCGCCGATACTTCGAATGTAAGCCGGCGCATCCCCTGCCGCCGCGGCTTTGCGGAAGGCCCGAGCGGCGGCGGCGGGATCCTGAAGCTCGAAGAGTTCGATGTAGGCGAGAACAGTAGGCACGTGCCAGAGGTGCGGCCACTGAATCGACGCACTCACCGGTGAAAGCAGGGAACGTTGCTTCTCTTGGAACTCCATTCCTCGTTCGAGGATCTGCTTGGCTCCTTCCGCATCGTTGCGCGCTACCGCAAGGTAGTTCGCACCCAATGAATAGATCTCCAGATATCCCGGATCCAGATAGGAAGCGGTGTTCAATTCAAAGAATCCTGCAGAACGACCTTGGAGCTGACTTCGTTGGCTTTGATTCTCCCGCGTGACAAAACGAATGAGAAATCCGTCCACCACTACGGGCAAATGAGAAAAGGCAAAGAACCGAACCAAGGCCGGTTCCCAGCGAAACGCATCGAGGCCCGTATCTCCTTGGGATAACCGCTCGCGCTCAACCACGATCCTTCTCAGGCTCGACAAGGGCCCGATTGCGGCCACAAATGCGAGCGTAAGCGCCGCTCCGCTGAAGGTTCTCTTCAGAATCGTCTTCATTGGTCTCATTTTACCTGAGTCCACTATGACACAGTTGCGAACGTCGCGGTGGCTCTCTTAAACTATAGGAACGAGGGACGTAATCTATGAACGCTTTACAACGAATTTCACGAACTAGGGCACTGAATCGAGAGGGCTTTACGCTCGTCGAGCTCATGGTGGTCGTCGCGATCATCGGGATTCTCGCCGCGGTCGCCATCCCTAACTACCAGCGCTACCAGGCCCGCGCCCGCCAGAGCGAGGCGAAAGTGGCACTCTCGTCAGCCTATACGGCGCAACAATCGTTCTTCGCTGAAAGCGGAACTTACAGCGCCTGCTTGTCAAACATCGGCTTCGAGCAATCGGCTGGCGCTCGTCGCTACTACACGATCGGCTTCACCGCCGCTCGCGCGACGGCTACGGTCTGCGGTCCTGCCGGCGGGCTGGATTGTCAAGGCTGGCGCTTTACGAACGCCGGCGCTATCGCCGCCGGCGGCTCTTGCACCGACGGTAACAGCGTCACGGTCTTCCTGCGTACCGCCCAGCTCGGCGGCACCGGCGCTAACACGGACGTCACCCTCCGGACGACCAACATCCTCGACACCACGAACAACCTGACGCAAACGGCCTTCACGATGGGAGCTGGCGGCAATATTTTGACGAACACGCTGGATGTTTGGACGATCGACCAAACCAAGAACTTGGTCCAGACCGGAAGTGGTATCTAAGAAAACCTAAACTCCCGGACCAAAATCCGGGAAACCGCCTCTCGAAAAGGCTGCCTCCTCATTCAAGGGGGCGGCCTTTTTGCATAATTGCAGTTGCGAGTCTTTCTCTTCGAATCCTATAATCAAGTGACATAGATTTATTGAACCCTATCGTCCGTCTTTCTGGGAAAGGCCCGCACCCAATGCGTCACTTCATGTCGAGTAAACGTTTGCAGGAAAAAGGCTTCACGCTCGTCGAGCTCATGGTGGTCGTCGCGATCATCGGGATTCTCGCCGCGGTCGCCATCCCCAACTATCAGCGCTATCAAGCCCGCGCCCGCCAGAGCGAAGCTAAGGTGGCTCTCGCTTCGGCCTATACGGCGCAACAATCGTTCTTCGCCGAAAGCGGAACTTACAGCGCCTGCTTGTCGAACATCGGCTTCGAGCAATCGACTGGCGCTCGTCGCTACTACACGATCGGCTTCACCGCCGCTCGCGCGACGGCCACGGTCTGCGGACCTGCCGGCGGACTGGATTGCCAGGGCTGGCGCTTTACGAACGCCGGCGCTATCGCCGCCGGCGGCTCTTGCACCGACGGAAACAACGTCACGGTCTTCCTGCGTACCGCGCAGCTCGGCGGCACCGGCGCTAACACGGACGTCGCCCTCCGGACGACCAACATCCTCGACACCACGAACAACCTGACGCAAACGGCCTTCACGATGGGAGCCGGCGGCAACATCCTCACCAACACTTTGGACGTTTGGACGATCGACCAAACCAAGAACTTGGTCCAGACCGGCAGCGGCATCTAAACGTCGTCTGACTCTGATTGAGAAAAAGCCCCGGACGCGAGTCCGGGGCTTTTTCCGTTTCAAACGTGTGCGGTACGGCTGTCGACCAGACTATTCTTCGTCGCCGCTCAACTCATCATCGGACGCCGACGAGTCCAAGCCCAGCTTCTTGAGGCGGTAGCGCATACTGCGAAACGTGATTCCAAGCAGTGAAGCGGCCTTCTTCTTTACGCCACCCGAAGCGTCGAGCGCGGCGGTCAGATAGGTGCGTTCGATCTCGCCGAGGACTTTTTCCAGATCCAACGGACCTTGGGAGAAATCCGCATTCGGCGCCCTAACTTCTAACCCTGAAGCAGAGTCGGTCGACCGCGAAGCATTCGGGGCTGTCGGCTTCACGCCCGCGTATTCCAAAACCTGCGGGGTAAGCGATGAGACTGAGATCTCATCCCCAGTCTCCAGCGTGACCGCCCGCTCGATCACGTTCTCGAGCTCCCGGATATTGCCGGGCCAGGGGAATCTCTCCATCAACGCCATCGCTTCGGGAGCAATCCCGCGGATCGAACGGCCAAACTTGGTGGCGAACTTCTTGACGAAAGCATCCGCGAGAATCGCCACATCTCCCTTCCGTTCGCGCAGTGGCGGGGTTCGGATCAAGATGACGTTGAGCCGGTAGTAGAGATCTTCACGAAAGGTACCGGCCGCTACTGCAGACTCCAGATCACGATTCGTAGCCGCGATGATGCGCAGGTCCACGTGAATATCGTCCGTCCCACCCACCTTACGGAAGACCCGCTCTTGGATCGCGCGCAGGAGCTTGACCTGCATCGCGAGCGGCAGCTCGCCAACCTCGTCAAGAAAGAGCGTCCCGCCATTGGCTGCTTCGAACAGGCCCTGCTTCTCTCCCACCGCGCCCGTGAAGCTGCCTTTGCGGTGCCCGAACATCTCGGACTCGATCAGGGTCTCCGGGATCGCACCGCAATTGACCGGGATGAAGGGACGACCCTTCAAGGGACCCGAATCGTGAATCATTCGGGCGACGAGCTCCTTGCCCGTGCCGCTCTCACCAATCACCAAGACGTTGGTCTTGTTAGGAGCAACCTTGGAGATCATGTGCAAGAGCTCATCGACAGACTTACTCTTGCCTAGGATCTCTCGATTATTTTCCGCGCGGGCCATCATTCGCCACCCGAAGCGCCACCGGCGAGCTTGAAGATCGGCAAATACATCGCGATCAGGAGCGCACCTACGGCGCCGCCCAAGAAGACGAGAATAAACGGTTCAATGAGTTTGCTCAGGCCAGCGACCATGCTCTCGACTTCGGCTTCATAGAAGTCTGCTACCTTCTCGAGCATCTGATCGAGGGAACCGGACGCTTCGCCGACACTGATCATCTGGACCGCCATCTTCGGAAAGACATCGAGCTTGTTGATGACGACGCCGAGGCGGTTACCCGCCTCGATTTCCGAACGGATTTTTCCGACCGCACTCTCTACAACGGCGTTGTCGACCGTAGCGCGACAGATATCGATCGCATCGAGCAAAGAAACGCCCGAAGAAAGCAAAGTCTGCATCGTCCTCGCAAAACGCGCGACCGCGCCTTTTTGCATCAATGGGCCAAAGACCGGAACACCGAAGAGCATTCGATCGCGCAAAGCACGCCCCTCGGGTGAATTAAAGTAGCGGATCAAGAGCCAGATCGTGATGGCCGTGCCCGAAACGATGTAGATGAGATTCTCGACCAAAAATTTCGAGGTATCGATAATGACCTGAGTGATCCAGGGCAGCTCCTGGCCACTTGATTCAAGCAGCTCCTGAAACTTAGGGATGACGAACACCATCATGATGCCAATGACGCCGACGCCAACACCAATGACGGCGATTGGATAAATCATGGCGCCCTTAAGCATCTTACGAAGTCGGTTCGCGTCTTCCATGTACTGCGTGAGCCGCTTGAGCATCTCATCCAGCGAACCAGACGATTCACCTGCACGGATCAGCGAGACGTAAAGCTTCGTGAAAACGTTCGGATAAGCGGTGAGCGTTTCCCAGAAATAGGAACCCTGTGCGATCTTGTCGCGAATGTTCAAGAGAACGGTGCGCAATCCCGCGTGGGTGGATTGCTCACCGAGAGTTTCGACCGCCTGGATGAGCGGAATGCCAGAACTCACGAGCACGTAGAGCTGACGCGTGAAGATCAGGGTGATTTCCAAAGGAACCGAGGGACCCTTCTGCATGAAGCCGCGGTTCTGCGTCAGCATCTTGGTCTTGTCGGTCGAACGGCCGATCTTCGTCGGTCGGATGCCCTGGTTACGCAACAACGCGCGCAGCTCCGTCTCCGTCGGCGCGTTAATTGCCCCGGTCACTCGCTTCCCGTACTTATCAATCCCGGTGTACGTGTACTCAGACAAGGTTCACTTCCTTAGTTCACTTTTGATCGACCTGCGACGCTCGATCATTTGATCTGATTGAGATACTTCAACAGCTCTTCAGGCATCGTGCTGTTTTCCAGTGCGTCTTCTTTCGAGAGGACCTTAGCCTTCACCAGCGCCATGATGGATTGGTTCATCGTCTGCATGCCCGTCTCGTCCTGGCCGGCCTGCATCGACGAGTAGATTTGGTGAAGTTTGTCCTCGCGGATCAGGTTCCGAATGGCCATGTTCGGGATGAGCATCTCGTAAGCCATTGCGCGGCCGGGGCCGTAGCTTTTCGGGATCAGCGCCTGCGACATCACCGCCTGCAGGGTGAACGAGAGGACCTGCCGGATCTGCGGCTGCTGGTGCGGAGGGAAGACGTTGATCACGCGGTTGATCGATTGAACGGCGTTGTTCGTGTGGAGCGTTCCGAACACCAAGTGACCGGTCTCCGCCAGCGTCAAGGCCGCTTCGATGGTCTCCACGTCGCGCAACTCACCGACGAGGATGAAGTCGGGATCTTGGCGGAGAAGGCGTTTCAGAGCGCTCGTGAAAGTTTTCGTGTCCTGTCCGACCTCGCGCTGATTGACCACGCAGTTTTTGTGCGGGTGCACGAATTCGATCGGATCTTCGACCGTGATCATGTGGCCGTATTCCTCGCGATTGAGGATGTCGAGCATCGCCGCGAGTGAGGTCGACTTACCCGAGCCCGTCGGGCCGGTGATGAGAATCAAGCCATTCGGTCGACGGATGACTTTCCGCAGATAGCTCGGAAGGCCGAGCTTGTTGAAATCCGGAATCTCAAGTGGGATGCGCCGGAAGACTCCCGCCACGCCTCCCCGCTGGTAGAAGAGGTTACCCCGGAATCGTGCGATATCCTTGATGCCGAACGAGAAATCGATTTCGAGATTTTCTTCGAAATCGCGCTTCTGCGCATCCGTGAGCACTGAGTAGCAGATTTCTTTCGTATCCTGGTGAGTCAAGCCATCGCCTTTGACCTTCACCATTTTTCCCTGAATCCGAAACTGCGGCGGCGTTCCGACGGTGATGTGCAAGTCGGACGCATCCTGGTCAACCATGGCTTTCAGCAGTGCAGGCAAACCAATCTTGGCCATCGAATCAAGTCTCCATCGTGAGGCTGATTGCCTCTTCCAGCGTAGTCGCACCTTCGGCCGCCTTAGTCAGCGCCGACATCCGGAGCGTCTTCATTCCTTCTTTGATCGCGCGCTTCTTGAGCTCGATAATGCTGTCACCGCGCAGGACCATCTCCTTGAGGGATTGCGAGAAATCCATCACCTCGTAGACCGCGCAGCGCCCTTTGTAGCCGGTGTTGTTACAATCTTTGCAGCCTTTGGCGGCGACCAGCTGGAGCCGGTCGGCCCGCGCAGGATCAAAACCCAACTCAATCAGCTTCTCTTTCGGAAGGGTGCGCGATTCCTTGCAGTGCGGGCAAACCTTTCGCAGTAGTCGCTGCGCGACGATCGTATTTAGCGAAGCGACGACGAGGAAGGGTTCGATGCCCATGTTCGTCAGGCGAACAATCGTGCTCGGTGCATCGTTGGTGTGAAGCGTGGAAAGAACCAAGTGACCGGTCAGCGCCGCCTGGATCGCGACTTCCGCAGTCTCGTAATCCCGAATCTCGCCGACGAGGATCGTGTCCGGATCCTGGCGAAGCAGAGACCGAAGGACACTCGGGAACGTCAGTCCGACGTCCTTGTTAACCTGGACCTGGTTGACGCCATCGAGGTTGTATTCCACCGGGTCTTCGGCGGTCGAGATGTTGTCCGAAATTTGGTTGAGCTCGGCGAGGGCGGAGTAAAGCGTCGTCGTTTTACCCGAACCGGTAGGGCCCGTGACGAGCACCATTCCACTCGCCGAATAGATCCCTTTCTTGAAGATCTTGAATTGCTCGGGATCGAAACCGAGCTTGACGAGATCAAGCTCGAGGTTTCCCTGGCTCAACAGTCGGAGCACGACTTTCTCGCCGTACATCGTCGGCATGGTGTTGACCCGGAAGTCGACCTCATTGGCGCCCAGTTTCAGCTTGATCCGACCATCCTGAGGGATTCGGCTCTCGGACAAGTCCATCCTCGACATGACCTTGATCCGCGCTACGGCCGCACGACGCATCTCCATCGGGATCTGCGTGGTTTCCTGGAGAATCCCGTCGACCCGCATTCGGACGCGGAACCGTTTCTCATAAGGCTCGACGTGGATATCGCTCGCTCCGCGTCGAATTGCCTCGGTGAGAATCCCATTCACGAGCGTGATGATCGGGGCGTCCTTGCCCATCGGGGCATTGACGTCGATCTCGTGAACTTGCGCCATCTCGAGCGCGATTGTGGCCGTGGAGGTCTGCTTGGAGGCCGCCGCGTTCGAGCGATCCTTCTGCGCCTCTTTTTGGAAACTTTCGATAGCACTGCCGACAACAGCCGATGCGCCGAAGTGTTTATCGCGCGACTCATCAAAGGCAGAAAAGGTGGTCAGCACCACCTCGATGCCACGGCGAAGCTGGAGCTTCAGCTGCTCGATCTCCGAGACCTTGCTTGGATCAGCGACCGCGACCACGACGGTCGTCGCGTTGGCCTGAATCGGGAGCGCGTTATAGCGACGCACCTGTTCAAGGGTCATGATCTTGGTGACTTCGGGCGCGATCTCAAACTTCGAGATGTTCACGCTCGGTAGTCCGAATTTTTGACTGAGATAATAGAGAAGCTTCGTCTCGGAAACGTAACCCTTTTGGATGAGCCAACGTACGAGGCTCGCGCCCGAAGGTTTTGTCGCAGCGGCTGCTTCTTGGAACTGCTGCGCCGTAATGATGCGATCGCGCGCGAGGAGTTCAGCGAGTTGAACCGACATTCGTCCCTTCCCATCCGTGGGAAAATGAAAAACTTCCTATCCTTTGATTGTATAAGATTTTGGGCGAAGAGTGACGATTTTTGTCTGCCTAGCGCGGCGTAGACGCCGCTTCGACGTCGAGACGGATCTGATCCGTCAGCTCCTTGACGCCGGAGAAGCGTCGCTCAGCACGAATGAACCGCAAAAAACCCACTTCGAGCGTGAGCCCATAGAGATCGAGCGTTTGGTCGAGCAGATGAGTTTCTAGGAGCGGCGATGGTTC
>JBEIOW010000556.1:0-1879 GCA_040377385.1 Bacteriovoracaceae bacterium
AGCTGAGCAGGCTGCCGAGCAGGAAGTGGATGGCGGCTTCGCGGTAAGTCGTGAGCTTTCGCACGCGTTCGCGCAGCGTCGGGGACTGGCCCGCAGCGCTCGGCATGACCGGCAGCTCCGCGCCCGCCTCCTCCAGGAAGTGTCCAGCGATCAGCGCGCCCGTCACGACGAGGTAAACGGCCTGCTGAAGAATCTGCCGCCACGAATCGATGCGCTCGAGGGTCACGGTGTCGAACAGGAAGCCTACGACAAAGAATGCGATCGCGATCGGTCGTTCGTAGTGCTCAAAGAGCGCGCGGAAGGTCGCGAAACGCGAGGGAAGAGCGGCGTTCGGGGTTTCCATCAGAAGATCTTCGCCCGGATGCCTTCCTTCTGCAGGAACTCCCGGATGTTCTTCGAATCGAGAGGCTCCAGGCGCCAGAGGAGGTCGTAGAGGAGCTTCAAAGTCTTCTCGCCTTCCGGCGTGCGTGTCTTATCGGTAATCCGGCGCACGTCGCCCGTGATGGAGATCAGATTGGAGACGAGCTGGTTGAGGTCGTTCTTAAAGACGCCGCTCTTGTCGACCCAGGCGAGAGTCTTATTGAGATTGCCGCTCAGCTTGTAGAGGAGGTCGATGCTCTTGGTGAGATCGCCCTTATTGGTCTCGATGATCTCCACGATTTTTCCAGCGAGATCGAAGCTCTGCGAGAGGAGCTGGTCGATGCGCGGCGGATCAACTCCCGCGAGTACGTCCCCCCTCTGAACTTGCGGGGAGCCGATCGTTCCCGGCGTGACTTCCAGATAGCGCTCGCCGATGACTCCGGCGAGGTTGATGTAGAAGCGCGAGTCCTTGCGAATTCCGTGCATCACGTCTCGCCGGACGCTCACGCGTAAGCGAACGGGCATCAGCGCCTTCTCGCTCAAGTTATCATCCGCGCTGCCGGGCTCCTTCACGGCGAGGGCGTCAGTCGAGGTCGGAACGAAGAGGTCAATCTGATCGACGCGCCCCACCTTGATGCCCGATACGCGAACGGGCGATCCGACGTCGATGCCGCCGGCGAAGTGGTAAGTGACATAAAAACTTTCGGTGCTCGAGAAAGGGTTGGCGACCCCAACCATCCAGGCGAACACCGCCGCGAGCAGGATCGTTCCGGCGACCAGGAGTCCGACGCGGGACTCGTGCGAGGAGGCGAGCTTCTTGAAGGCGTTCATGCGTTGATTATATCCTTCCCAAGGCAAAAGTGAGGATGAAGTCGATGACGATAATCATCAAGGTGGAGGTCACCACCGCTTCGGTAGTCGCAGAACCCACTCCGTCCGCGCTGTTGCGACAGCGAAATCCGTAGGCGCAGGCGACTAAAGGGATGACCATGCCGAAAGCGAGGCTTTTCAGGACGGCGCCCCAGAGGTCCGTCGTCTCAATGAAGGGCCGCAGCGCCTGCAGGTACTCGCCAGTCGAAAAATGGAAGCGCGACGAGGTGACGAGCAAAGAGCCCAGGAGCGTAATCGTGACCGCGATCAGACCCAGGCAGAGCATCGAGATCACGCTCGCGATCAAGCGCGGGACGACCAGGTACTCCACCGGATCGATACCGAGGAGTTTGAGCGCGTCGACCTGTTCGGTGACTTTCATGGTGCCGACTTCGGCCGCCATCGAGGCCCCCGCTTTGGAGACCATGAGGAGTGCGGGCAGAACGATCCCGAGTTCCCGAATTGTGAACTGGCCGGTGACCATCGGGATGAGATTCGTCGTCTGGAGCGCGCGATCCATATGCCAGGCGATCTCCACCGAGACGATGACGCCGGCGAAGGTCGTCGCCATGACGATGATGCCCACGCTGCCTGCACCGACCTGCGAGACGGCGACGAGCGTTTCGTGCGGGCGCCAGCGTCCGCGAGC
>JBEIOW010000204.1:0-4833 GCA_040377385.1 Bacteriovoracaceae bacterium
CGCTTTCTCACAACCCGGGCGATCGCTTCGCATCGATGGAAGATTTTCGCAAAGGGTTGGGCAATGCGGCCACCGCGATGGGAGTGAATCCTGACGGGGCGGATTTCGGCTCTCTCTTGCGCACGTTTCTCGAGAAGAGCTACGGCGCCGAGTCTCGCGAAGAGCGCAAGCGCATCCATTCGTTGAACGAAGAAGCCGAAGGCATGATTCGGACGATCTTCACACCGGACGAGGTTACGGAAATCTCGGCCGCCGTGCAGGCGGAATCCAAGCGGATCGGCGTGCAACCCGGAGCGCTTTCTCTCAAACACTCTTCCAGTAACCGCGACGAGATGGAGCTGGTGGGCTCGCCTTCCCAGGTGAAATCCACCGCGCCGCTGGAATTTGTCTCCAGCGGCCAACCGATGGCAGTGAGCGGCCACGGGCGCATCGAGCTCGAGCGTCGCCGCGAGTCCGAAGGAGGCGTACGCAAGAAATCGCGGAAGCGCGTCCCTTGGGCCAAAATCACGCGGGTCTGTTTGTTAGCGGCGCTACTGATTTTCTCGCTCTCGCTCTTCTTGGCGGACACCGAACTTGGGGAACGCGTTCCGAATCTCGCGCAACTCCGGCGAACGGTGTTGAGTGAAGTCGAACGCTGGTTTCCGAAGCCGACCGAGCCGCGCATCGTGCAGGCGATCCTGGACCGCAAGCCGATGGTGCCAGGTGAGGTGACCTTACTGCTAGAAATCATGCCGCCGGGCAAAGGCACCGTGATTCGGGTCAATCAACGATTCGTGAGTCCGGACTTTCCTCTCGCGCGAGCGGAGGTTAAGCCGACGGAGCCTCTCGATATTGTCGTCAGTCGTCCCGGTTACGAGACTGCGACCCTGAGCACGACCTGGAACGCGTCCGAAAAAATCGCGAGCGATGAAGGCTCGATTGCGATTCGCCTCGTGCCCAAGCGGTACGGTTTGCTGATGATTCGCACGGAGATCTCCGCCGAGATCACGATCCGCATGGAAGGCTATGTCTGGCGACGCACCGACCGCATCGAGAACGAAAAGTTCCCGGTTGGTCCGATCGAGGTGGAGCTGGTGAATCATTTGGTTAACCGCCGGCGTTCCTTCCGTGCGGAGATTCGCGAAGGGAAGATCACTACGCTTTCAGTAGATCTCTCCCAGAATCTCCCTGAAACTGCCCCCTAAAGCTGTTGAGCTCGGTGGGTGCGACGAGAGGTAAGCCAGAGTTTCATTGGAAGAAAAGTTGAACGGCGAAGGAAATGAATCTCCGCTGCCCACGCCCTGAGTGCGTCTCGCCCTCTCCGTCGTCCCAAAATCCAGTTCCTTCTGATCCAGGATCTGGCCCCATCGTCCGGTTTGGGTCCTTCTTCCGACGATCTGACAGCCGTCACATCGAGCGTTTTCAGTGCCGAGCCTGCAGACGCACGTTCTCGCGCGCTACGCTTCATCCGTATTTTGGCCAGAAGAAGCGGCGTGTGAACGCCCCACTCAGACTTCTTCTGTGTTCGGGCGTTTCTCAAAGACGGGCGGCGAAGATCCTTCGCGTGAATCCGAAAACCGTCGCACGGAAGCTGCCCGTTTTGGCCGCCCAGGCCAGACGGGAGCAAGCCCAGTTTCTAAGTTCACTCCCGGATGCAGGTCTTTCTGAGATTCAGTTCGATGATTTGGAGACGAGTGAACATAGCAAGTGTAAGCCACTGAGTGTGGCGCTCGCGGTTGAACCTAAGTCTAGAATTCTTCTCAACTTTCAGGTTTCGCAAATGCCCGCTAAGGGTCTGCTTGCAGCACCCGCCCGTCGCAAGTACGGCCCGAGGCGAGATCGCCGCGTCCGTGGCTGGAATCGATTGATGAACGAGCTGAAACCTTATGTTCGGGAAGACGCCGTCTGGCTTTCAGACCAAAACCCACATTACGGTGCAATCCTCAGACGGCACTACCCCAGAGCCACCCACCGAACGGTGAAGGGACGCCGAGGCTGCGTGGCCGGTCAGGGCGAACTCAAAAAGATCGGCTTTGACCCGCTGTTCTCACTGAACCACACCTGCGCGATGCTTCGGGCGAACCTGAACCGGCTCTTCCGAAGGACCTGGTGCACGACGAAAAAGCGCGAGCGCCTAAAAGATCACTTGGATCTCTACGTCAGCTTTCACAATCGCGTCCTGATCGGGAAACTCCCGAAACCGTCAACAGCTTGAGGGGGCAGTTTCTAGGGGAAGATGGCTTTCGCTAGGAGGTCCATCCATTCCACTGGGAAGTGCTTACGGTTGGTCTCGTCGACAGTGAGCGCTTTCCTAAGTACATCGATCGGCTCTGAGCGGAGTTCGCCCATCTTCACGAGCGTTTGCTGGTCAAAGAGCCGTGCAAACCCGATGGCAAGCGACCCGGCGGGGATTTTTCGAGCGGCCAGTCCCTGTGGAAAACCAGACCCATCCAATCGCTCGTGCGTGGATTGAATCAAGTTTCGCTGCTTCTCCGGGAGTGAAAGCTTGCGGTTCAGGCAGACCTCGACGCTCCGGAGGGGGTAGGTGCGGTAGATCTTCTTCTCTTCTTCAGTGAGCGAAGCTTCTGAGCCATTTCGGAGTTTTTTGAGAATACCGGGCGGCAGAAGCAGAAGACCGAGTTCGGCAAGCAGGGCGGAGACCATCAATTGGCCAGTGTCGGGAAGGTCGGTGAGGAAGCCGAAGAAGCCGGTGTACGCGGCAATCGCTGGAGCGCGCTCGACGGAGCCAAAGGTTCCGACGGTGGAGTTGTTGACGATCTCCCACGGCTTGCCATGCTCGGCCAATACGCTCAGAAGTTCTGAGCAAAGGTCGCCGCATTTTTTTAGAAGTTCTTGTCCTTCTCCGACGGAGGCGTTCTCAGCTTGGGCGCTGAGCTGGAAAAGAAGGTCCAGTGATTGTCCCTGAAGCGCGAGAAACTGGCTGCGGCAAAGGGTTGCGATTCCGCCAGGCGAGCGGTCTGTCGTCTTGCGAATGTAGTCTTTGAAGCGAATGGCTGATGCGCGATCAATATAGAACTCCCCGGCTTCACTCAGCTTAGTGAGTTTTTCCTGCGAGAGCTCTTGCCCCTCAAATCCTGCTTTGAGGAATTTCTTCCGCATAGGAAGGAGGTGGTACAGATCAAACGGGAGTTCGGTGCCAGCGATGAGATCGGTTGCCTTGATCGGAAAGTAGCGGGAGTGGAGGGTTTGAAGGCAGATAAACTCGAGTTTCGCGGTTCCGATGATTTCGGAAGCCATGAGGAGATAGTTGACGCCCGACTTCCTGGCGAAGTCCGCCTCTGTTTTGTTGACGGTGTCTCCCGTGATGCAGAGGAGAAAGGCATCGGGCTGAGTGAATCGAACGAGCTGCGCGATTTCGGAAACGGCAATAGGGGTTCCGCCGTCGGTGAATTCGGCAACGATAAGACGCGGCTTTTTCGAATCAGCCTGAAATTGATCAAGATCATTCCAGCTGATCGATGTGAAGCCGAAGTCTTCACACATTTCTAGACATCGTTTGCGAGTCGGCTCGAGGTTGGACAATATCCCGATGTCTATGTCGTCTGCATTCATGCAGCTTTCTTTCCGGCGGTTTTGTTATAGGCCGACTGGATTTTGTCGCGTAGCGCTTCTGCAGTGAACGGCTTGACTACGTAGTCCGTTACTCCGGACTGAATGGCTTGGATAATTTGTGCTTTGTCGGTTTCGGCAGTGACCATGATGAAGGGGAGCTTTCCGAATCTGCTGTCGGAGCGGACACGCTTGAGCAGGTCCAGGCCGCTCGTGTTGGGCATGTTCCAGTCAGAGATGATGAGTCCGAATGGTGGATTGGCGGCGGCAATGGCTTCCCAAGCGAGTGCGCCATTGGCTGCCTCGGTGAAGTCTGAGAAGCCGAGGTCTTTGCAGTTCTTCATGACCAGTTTTCTCATCGTCATCATGTCGTCGACGACCAGGATTCGAGTTTTTGGATCAAACATGTCTTACTCCTCAGTTTGCGGTTATTCGTTTTTGTTCACTACTTCTGATTGATCTCAATGTGGAACTCACCACGATCGGTTTTAAATGGGATCACCATGACCTTTTCTCCGCCCACTGTTCGTGTGCCAAGGTTTGATCCGACAAAGACCGTGGGCAGAGCCATTCGAATATTGTTTCCAAGGTCGTTGTGCACACGTTTGGCGTGTCCAAAGATCATGTTGAGAAGCTCTCCAGCACCGTCCTGGAGGTCAGGTGTAAGAGTTTCAAACTTTTCTCCGAGCATGTTTCCCATGATCTCGAGAAATGAGGATTCTTCGAATGAGAGAGTGAGCGTACCGGTAAAAGTATCGCTAGTGAGTCCGATGACTCCCGCGATCTGAAAGTTAGGTTGAGGGGTTTCGCCCTTCAGGAATGGCTTTCCCAGAATCACATCGACCTTGCACTGCACCTTGAGGACCTTAATGGTGCCTTCAACGAAGGGCTTAAAGAAGCCGGGGTCCATGCTAGTCATCGAGATTTCCTTTGTGCGCGCACACGGTAGGGTCGGAATCCATAGGGTTGAAACCATCCAGCTCATGAGTCGCGTCAGAAGAATGGCGCTGGGTGGCCTGCACTCGCGCTTTTGAGAGCGATGAGCGATTGAGGTCGGCATTGATGGGAAATGTCCGCGGTTCCATCAACACCTCATCGGCCCGGTATGGACCTTTCCTGAGAGTCGCTAAGTATTTTAGATGGAATGCAGATTGGTCGGTCAGAACGTAGATTGAGTTTGCGCAGGAACCTGTGCCCGGAACCACAGGCGATCGGAGGAATGTCCACGAGCACGCCGATGGCAACGACCCGAATTAGGATTGGCGGCCGGCCCATACTGGTCGA
>JBEIOW010000545.1:0-1948 GCA_040377385.1 Bacteriovoracaceae bacterium
CCGTGATCACTTTGGCCAATCCAGCGGTCGAGCTTCGGATCTCCCTCCAGGGTCTTGTGAACGTGGAAGAAGAGTCCAAGCGCGTTCAAAAGGAGATCGAGAAGGTCCGGGCGGATGTGGAATTCGTGAACAACAAGCTCTCCAAAGAGAGCTTCATCGCGAAAGCTCCCGCCGAGCTGATCGCCAAAGAGAAAACCAAGCTCGCCGAATACGAGCTCAAGCTCAAGGAACTCGATGCCACGCTCGTCCGCCTTGCGAAACTCAAGTAAGTCCGCCCCCGGAATGCGCGTATTTGCGCTCGGACCGTCCGAGCACGTGAGTCTCTCCTTGCTCAAGCGGGTGGGCTTTCGCTCGACGCCCGTCGCGAAAGCCGATTTTCGCCTAGCCGTGGACGGCGGAGTAGACGCTTGGCTCAAACTGAAGCTCCCGCCTCATCTCGCGGTCGGCGATTGGGACAGCGTGAAGCCCGCGACGCGCAAGCGGCTCGATGATTTCCCGCACCTGACGCTGCCTCGCGAGAAGGATCGTAGTGATCTCTATCACGCGCTCCGAATGGCCCGCTTGATCGGCGGGACGGAGCTCGTTGCGGCGGGTCTGACCGGTGGACGCGCGGATCACGCGCTCGGGGTGCTGCTCGACTTCACTCATGCCGCCGCAGAGCTGGGTTTCCGTCGCCTGCGGGTGATCGGCGCCGATGCGGATTACGAGTGGATTCGCCCGGAGATGGGAACCTGCGAACTCGACGTGATTCCGGGCCGAGTTTTCTCGCTTTTTGCGGTCGATGGTCCCGCCATCGGGGTGAGTTTGGAGGGCGCGGAGTTTCCGCTCAAGGGCGCCACTCTTGAGCCTGGATCCCACGGCTTGAGCAACTGCAGAAACAAAGCGGGCTCGGTCAGAGTTCGCGTCAAGCGAGGTACGGTTCTGGTGATCGTCCCGCGCCCGATTGCTCGCTCCTGAAGAATGCGGAACCCCTTGTTTATGGACCGGCGAGTCAATCGCGCTTCGTAGCTGAGCATTCCCACCGGCACAGTCCCCCGATAGAATCGGAGCCATGAACTCCCTTGTCGTTCCCTCGTCCCTCACGAAGACACCCCTTTGGGATTTCCAGGGAACGCGCTCGCGCATCTTGGGGGATGTGGTCGAGCGCACTTATCAAGAGGTTCTCGCGGATCCGACGACCGCGAATCTGGATCTCTTGCTGGGCGAGACGCTCTATCAAGAGAATGTCCGCCTGAAGCGTTCTAAACCCAATCTCTTCACCCGCGAGCGCTACCGAGGCGATCGCACGCTCTGGAGTGGGATTCAGCGAAGTCTGCTCGATTCGCCCGCGATCACCGACCGCAAGCCACTCTTGCGAAACGTCCTGGATCACTACCTGGATGAGATCGGGGGAAACTTCAATCCGAAGGTCTACCGGTTTGCGACCGAGATGGTCCCTTGGGGCTTGAGCTGGATTTTCAATTCAGCGGGACGCCGCACCCTGATTCGCTCGCAGATGCTCGAGGCGATGCACTCGCGACTCCATCTGCACGGCGAGATTGAGCAGCTCCGCAAGCTTTCGGAGCGTGGAACCGTACTCCTCGTGCCGACCCACCAGAGCAACATCGACAGCATCTTGATCGGCTACGTGATTTACCGGATGGGGCTTCCGCCCTTCTCGTACGGCGCGGGATTGAACCTCTTTTCGAACCCAGTGCTGAGTTTCTTCATGAGCCGGCTCGGCGCCTACACGGTCGATCGCCAGAAGAACAATCCCATCTACAAGGCCGCGCTTAAGAACTACTCGACCCGCATCCTTCGCGAAGGGATCCATTCGATCTTCTTCCCGGGCGGCGGCCGTGCGCGTTCGGGCGCGATCGAGAGCAAGGTGAAACTCGGTCTCCTCGGCACGGCGCTCGAAGCCCAGGCCCTCAATCTGCGTGAAGGACGCCCTAAGCCCAACATCTAC
>JBEIOW010000398.1:0-2877 GCA_040377385.1 Bacteriovoracaceae bacterium
ACCGCGCGTCGGAGCTGCTCAGCATGAACCGCACGACGCTCGTCGAGAAGCTGCGTAAGCGCGGCATGATCGTCCCAGCCCTGAAACGCATGCGCGACAACGAAGCCGGCGGATTCATGGGTGGAGCGGGCAACGAAACGCTCGACGCTTAAAAGTCCGGAAGTCCATGAGGGCGGCGCGGAGCGCTTCCCACAGGGTCATTGACGCCGAGATGACGGGCCCGCGCGCTGTTTTCCTTCGGGAAGCCTGTCGCCCGGGCCCGATGCATTTTGGGTTGATTGCAGATGGAAGGAGAGGGAGCCCTATGCGCACTGAACTTCGTATTCTGTTCTTTTCGTCGATTGCCTGGATGGGCCTGAGTGGCGCTTCGGTTTTTGGAGCGGCCTCGGCGAATCCGAAGGCGCCTGATCTCGAAAAGATCCGGACGGAGATCGGATTGGTGGTCGGCGACTACTCCACCGCTCCCGGTAGCGCTGACGACTGCATTGGCGGCAACGTCCTCCTGCGCAGGGTAGAGGACGACGTCATCCTCACGGTAGGGGCGTCCTCGCTCGTTTTTACGGGCTTGGCGGAGCCCGGGAAAAATCTCAATGAGGTGGCCGACGACTGCCAGTTTTCGATCCGCACGGATCGCTCCAAGGGGTTGCTGACCCAGACGACGACACGGGACTGCGGTGGTGAAGACGAGGATTCGGTCGAAGTCGCGACTTTGAAACTCGGCGAAAAGACCTTGGATTTCGAGAGTATTGAGACCCGCAAGAAGAAGGGCCAAAAGCCATTGCGGAAGACGTGCCGGTTCTTACTGAAAAAGGCGGGCGTCCGATGAGGACGCGGCCTCCGGTGAGCGGGTGGGCATGGATGCTCTTGGCGGGGATGGCGGTCGGGAGCGCTCCTGATGCCGGGGCCGTCGGATTAGAGGAGGATTTTGTTCTCCCGGCGACGACGGTGCTGCGTCCGCCGCCTCCGCAATCGGCTCCGGTGTCGGATCCTGCGCAGCCATGTCGCGATCCTAATCAGCCGGGATGCACGAGCGGAGTGATTGACCGGCTCAACGAAAACGTCGAGAACGTGATCGAACCCATCATGGAAGAGGAAGACGGGAGTCAGCGGGCTTGTAATGCCGCGCCTCCGGCTTCGTCTGCGTATCGCTCGCGTACCCAGCTCTGCGGGAGTTTCTTCGCTCAGGATAGGGCGGAGTGTGGTCAGTATGGAAAACTGATTTACGAGACGGTCCGGAAGGAATTCGGGCCTACTAGCCGCTTCTTCGCCAACGATATCACCGGCATGGGGAATCTCTGTCCGAAGTTCGATACTTTCAGCGAGGACCGCAAGGCGGAGTTCTGGGTTCAGGTGCTGGGAGCGATGGCGGCCGGCGAGTCCGATTGCAAGCCGGGCACGCGCGCGCGCGCAACCAACGGCTGGGCGGTGGGCCTCTATCAGATGAACGAACCCAAATCCAAACGCGCCTGGCGAGGCCGTTGGTGTGATGCTCAATCGGTTCGGGGCTGGAAAGAGAACACGCTCTGCGCGCTCACCATTCTTCATGACCAGATCAAGGGCTCTAAGCACGGCGGCCGCTATGGCGGCGCCGGCGGAGTCGTCCAGAGTAAGAACACCTACTGGGAAGTGCTGAAGCCAAGCTCGCGACGCCACAAGGCGGTCACGGGGCCGATGTTGAAGGCTATTCCGGGCTGTCGCTAAGGAGATCGACTAGCGCTACTTCTTCTTGGGCTGGGGAGTTTCCCGCATCGGAGCCGAAGTAGCGCCCGTCTGTTCTTCAGCGACGCCTTCTTCGCCGTCACGTACCGTCTGGCGCACGAGGTTGCGGATGATGCGGTTTCGGTTGGCGCCTCCGAGCAGCGACCGAGCGTCGTCGTAGAGGCCCGGGTCGTTGATGAGGGCGCCGATCGTGCCGGTACCGCTATTGACCTTCTCTAGGATGGAGGTCAGGTTCTGCGAGGCTTTCTTGAGCCGGAGCCCATCCATCTCGCGATTTAGCTTCTCGGAAGCCTGAGAGAGGTTTCGAAACAGATTGCCGCGCGTGGTCTCGGCTTCGAAGTTCTTCAGAACACGGTCGAGCGTCAGAGCGACGCTGTTGAGCGAGGTCATGAGCTGATCGCTTTTGCCAAGCACGGCTGACAGGTCGTTTCCGCCGGGTTTACGCGGGATGGTCGCGCCGGCCTGGAGTACTGGATTCTCGCGCGAGACGATGGAGAGTCCCACGTACTTATCGCCGAGCACGCCTTGCGTGAGGATCTCGGCTTCTGTTCCGCTGCGGATATAGTCTTTGTATTTGGGGTCGACCTTGAGCACGGCGCGAATGTCCCCCGTCTCGGGATCCAAGTCGACGTTGTCCACGCGACCCACGTTCAAACCGCCGAGCACGACCTTCGCTCCGGTGAAAAGACCGTCCACGCCCGTGAAGCGAGCCTCATATTGGATGGGTCGAGAGAAGAGCGAGGTCCCCCCGCCCAGGAGAATGACGGCAAGCATGATGAGGATCAAGCCGGACCCAAGAAAGAGCCCCACGCGCATTTCTAAGCCGAACTGTTTGTCTTTCACAGGTGTTGCCCCTCGATAAAGGATTGGACCAGCGGGTCCGTGGATTTTTTGATGTTCTCGACGGTGTCGATGATCTTGATTTTGCCTTCGAAAAGGATCGCGATCCGGTCGGCGATCTCAAACGCGCTCGGAATGTCGTGCGTGACGAAGATGCCCGTCATTCCCTTCTCTTTGAACTTCAGGATGTTCTGGATCAGGCGACGTGTGTTGACGGGGTCGAGTCCGGCGGTGGGCTCATCGAAGAGGGTAATCTGTGGGCCGAGAATGATAGCCCGTGCGAGCCCGGCGCGTTTTTGCATGCCGCCGGAGAGCTCC
>JBEIOW010000550.1:0-1923 GCA_040377385.1 Bacteriovoracaceae bacterium
CGACAGCGGGCACCCGGGCCGCTACGGATTGGCTCGCCGGGCTTGCAAAGGTCCGCGCAAAGGACAGCGACCTGATTTTCCGCGTGTAAGTCCTCGCCGAGGCATCCCAGACAATCGAGCGGAAACGCTCACTCCTTCATCTGCTTGAGCTCGTCGCGCAAGATCGCGGCGAGTTCATAGTTTTCCTGAGCCAGTGCCCGCTGGAGCCGTTCCTTCAGTTCACTCTTCAGTGAAACCGGCAACTTGGGAACCAGCGCATCGCGCATGCCGCGGAGCATCTGCACCTCGTTCGATTGGTCGAACAGCTGCGGACGGCCCGCGTCGGAATAGAACGTCTGGATCGCGTTGATGGCCTCATCGATCGCGATCACCGCGGCCTTTGGCTCGTTCTCTTTCAAAGCTTGTCCCGCCAGGGCCCGGGCCCGCATCATGGTGATGTACGGCCGGAACTGCTCGAGTACGCCGCGGTCCTCGTCGTTGGTCGCATACTTTTTGCAGAAGTCAATCACGCGCAGGTTGCGTGTGGTGTCCCGCACGACGCGTGCAAAGTCTTCAAGCACCAGCAATGCCAAGTAGCGTTGGTAAAACTGGGCCGCTTCTTCGCGCAGCATCCGGCAGTGGTCCGGCGAGAGCTTAAAGTTCTCGGGCTTCGTGGCGCCGTCATAAACGTTGTCCTCGCTCCGATCCGTTTCACCCGACTCTGATTCACCGGCCTCTTCACCAACCTCGGCCGCCGCTTCCTCCGGTGTCGGAGCCCGGCCGTCCGACGCGGCCTCAAAGTACTCTAACAGACTCTCGTAGTCGTACGGCCTGCTCCCGTCCGGCCGACCATCGAGCTGCATTTGCAGTATTCCAAGGTCTAAACGCACCTGGACCTTTGGTTCACCATCTTGCCCGGGGATGAGGCGCGCGTTGATTTGGCCGGGCTCAAACGGAAAATCGCGGAGAATGTTGGAAATGTCGTTGGTCATGGAATTGGTTATCGGACACAGAATCGCAAATTACTTTTTGGAGGCTCCGATTGGATGTTGTAAGGTACTTTCGGTTTCAATCACACCTTTTAGGACATGAATCGGACGTGCAGATAGTACGATTGGAGCGAAAGTGGCGCAGAAAGCACGTCGAACTGCAAAATGTTCAGTTTTTCTTGCTACATTTGTTGCACCTCGGCGGAGCCGTGTCACGCTCTATGAAGTAGGGGTGCGCGAGAGAGCAAGGGTCTGAAGAGACCCACCCCCCATGACGATGAAACCCAAGGACGGGTACGGACGGATAGGAGGTTGTTCCCTCGGGAACGGCTTCCCCCCCTGCGAGTTGTTTGCAGGCCCTGGGGTTGATCGGCGGTGACTCCGCCGGGAAGGTGGGTAGAGACTTGGATTCGGTACGTACAACCAGTGGAGCAGTCGCTGCGCCGAAGCGCGACGAATCCCCAAGGGCATCGGGCGGTTTCCGCTCGTCCGGTTCCCGCGCGGTGCAGAGCGAAATTCAGCTCTACCTGCGTGAAGTCAATCGTTACCCATTGCTCACCGCCGAAGAAGAGCGGGAGCTGGGCTGGAAGATCATCAACGAGAACTGTGCCGCCTCCCGCGAACGCATGATCCGCAGCAACCTGCGCCTCGTGATCTCCATCGCGAAGAACTATGCCAACCGCGGCCTTTCGCTCTCCGATCTGATCGAAGAGGGAAACATCGGCCTCATGCGGGCCGTTGAGGGCTTCGACCCTGCACAGGGCGCCCGCTTCAGCACCTACGGCTCGTGGTGGATCAAGCAGAGCATCAAGCGTGCCCTCATCAACGCCGTGCAGCCCGTGCACATTCCGGCCTACATGGTCGAACTGATCGCCCGCTGGCGCGTCGCGTTCCGCAAGCTCGAAGCCGAGATGGGCCGCCCGCCCAACCTGCAAGAGCTCGCAATCGCGATGGA
>JBEIOW010000254.1:0-4157 GCA_040377385.1 Bacteriovoracaceae bacterium
CGCCGACGGGCGCATCCACCGAGCAGCATCAGCGTCTGAAGAGTTGGATCGACCGGGGAGCGCCGTTGCCGGGTGAGCCTGAACGGAATTGCCCGCCTGCCCGTTGATTGGCGTAACCCAGTCAACGAAGCTTCACGCGGAAAAGGCCGATCAAAGTCATCTTGAGCAACATGAATCCGTGACGGAAGCGCGAGATGTTTGTCGTTCCGTAGGTCCGCGCTTTGTAGTGGACCGGAACTTCGGCCGTTCCAAGCGCGAGGATCGAGGCGGGGAACAGGAGCTCGAAGTCTCCAAAGGGATCGAAATCCCCGAAGTCTGTTCGCCACTGAACGAAACGTTCATAATCGCGCCGGGTAAAGAGCTTGGTGCCACAGAGCGAGTCACCGAGCGGATTATCTAGAACAAAACTCAGCGCTTTCGCGAAAAAGACGTTGCCCAGGAGATTGAGCGGGCGCATGGCCTCGCCCTCCATCGGGTAAAGGAGTCGGCTTCCGTTCACAAAGTCCGCCTTGCCGGCGACGTAAGCCCGGTAGAACCGAGGGAGCATCTCCGGAGGCATGGTGAGATCAGCGTCCAAGATCGTGAGGACTTCACCCTCGGCGTGGCGGAAGCCTTCGCGGACAGCGTCGCTCTTTCCCTTACCGGGTTGGCGGAAAGCAAGCAGTCGATGAAACCGATGTCGATAAATCGGGAGGACGCGCTGGATCTCCCCCCAGGTATCGTCGTCGGAATTGCCTTCGACGAATAAAACCTCCACTGGACCCTGCTCGGTCTGCCAGTTGTCCATTCGCTTGAGCGCATTCTCAATATTGCCGCGTTCGTTGCGCGCGGGAATAACGACCGTCAAGAGCGGTGGTTTCGGATCGGGCAGTATAGGTCGAAGCGTGATCACGCTCGTGAGCGCGAAATTTTGTCCGCCGGGGAGGAGCCGAATCAATGCCTCTAGGAAGGAAGTCAGGAAGGGAATCTGGAGGGGGACAAAGGAGGCGCCGCGGATCCGGACGAGTTCATAGTTAGCGAGTGTGCAGAGATTCTTTAGATCAGTCCGCGTGAGGAAAGTCTGGGGCAACTCACCGCGACGCAGGCCCAAGCGATTGGCAAGCGAGTACAGCCAGCGCAGATATGGATTGTACGCCACGATCGTGATGCGCGTATGGCGAGTCAATCGTGGCCGTAGCGAGCCGAGCAGCCCTTCGATGTCGAGATGGAAGTTGAGCACGCCATTCAACAGGATCAAGGGCCGCGCTTTCGAATCGAACGGAGGGAGTTCGCTTTCGCTCGTCAGATTCCGTCTTTTCGGACAGTCGATCGCCTGCAAGAGGAGACCATCGTCATCGAGGCGAGGAAGGACCTGAAAGCACTCATCGAAGTAGCGCGAGTGGCGCGAGATCTCGCGAGCAATCTGAGCGCGGTGCGATCCCCGTAACCAACGAGTGAACAATCCGGCGCGTCGGTACGGCTGCTTTTCGAGCGCTACGGGGTCGGGGGATTCCCCCATTTCTTTCACGAGCGAGAGTGCATCGTCGCGTTGAGAATCCATCTTGGCTCCAGACTCCCAGAATTGCGCGGAGATCACAACGAGCAAGGTGAGAAGTTATGGCGGATCAGGACGCTCTCCTTCGGGCTCGTTTCTCAGCTCGTCTTGGCTGGAATCGCAGAGGACTGTGGCCGGAGGGACGGAGGTTCTTAACGGTTCGACGATGAGTCTCTGGCCATCCAGTGTCTTAACGAGAAGCTCATCGTCGGGATGCATTTCAAGGAGTTCGAGAATGGCGCGATCGATGATCAGTGCAAGACTATTTCCATGGCGAACGAGATTTCGAATCACGATTTGTCCTGTGTAGGGATTGACGAGCCATCGCCGCCCGGTTCGTACTTGGATCACTCGTAGAGAGAGAGCAAGGAATACGCCTGGTTTGTGGGTTCTTATGCGAGCGGCGGAGCGGATGTCGGATCTTGCGCGCCACTTTCGGACTTGCGGCTTGGGTGGGTGCAGAGTGCACCTGACTTATGCGGTGTTCTGTTCGCGGGTCAGTCGACCGATGGTCGACTCATCTTAGACCGCCGCTATAAGACTGGTCGACCATGGGTTGACTCACCCTCGGTTTGAGACCTCAGACCCCTGCGTGGGCGGCTGCGTTCTCACCCGCGACAAAGCCAGTCGAGACACTCGCCTGAATCAAGAATCCACCCGTGGGCGCATCCCAGTCGATCATTTCGCCGGACAAGAAAATTCCGGGGAAACGTCGGAGTTCCAATCCGTCGGTCAGCTCTTTCCACGCGACCCCTCCGCTCGAGGAAATCGCTTCGGCCAACGGTTGCCGCGCACCGAGTGTCAGGGGAAAGTCTTTGATGCGGCCCGCGAAACGGGCCATGTCCGCGCGGTCGCTCTCGGGCATCAGGTGAAAGAGCAAAGCTAAAGCCCCCTCGGATAGCGCGAGACGCTTAGCTGCGGCGCGGATGGGGGAAAGCTTCTCGCGCCCATTTTGGAGGCGTTCAAGAACTTGATCGAGTGAAAGATCGGGCTTCAGGTCGAGGCTGACTCGTCCTTCTACCCCCGTGTAGTAGACGGGCGTTCCTTCGACTCCGTAGCGCGTGATCATGAGATCGCCGATGCGCTTTCCGATGGAAGAGGTGAGGACGACGTTCTTCACGGGCTTGCCGTCGGCTTCGTCGAGAAATGCCGAAGGCCACTTCACGACAAATCCGCAGTTGGAAGAAGTGAACGGGCGGCGAGCGATCTGATGACTGTCAAAGATAGAGAGCCAACGCAGAGGGGTCTCTTTCGGTTCCCAACTGCCGCCACCGAGTGCGAGCACCGCAGCGTCGAACTGTTCAGAAGTTCCATCCGAAAAATACAGTGTCACGCCGGGAGAATCGGACGTGAAGTCCGTCAGCTCCATCGAGAGTCGTCTGCGAACGCCCAGCTTGTCGAGCAGTGCCTCCCAAGTCTTCAGGAGTACCGGCGCTTTCATTCCATCGATGAAATGGCGGCGACTGGTTCCCTCAAATGTCCCGATGCCAAGTTCTTCCTCGATAAACCGAGTCCAGTCCAGCGGGCTAAAGCGGGCGAGGTATTCGGACATCTTCGGGGCGGCTTCTCCGTAGAAGCGAGAAAACTCCTCCGGAGGTGCGGCGTAGGTAATGTTGAGACCCGAGCTGCCCGCTACGAGTAGTTTGCGGCCGACTGCGGGCCGCTTGTCAAACCACGTAACAACGGCTCCAAGGCGTGCCGCGCGGGTTGCGGCCATGAAACCGGCGGGACCTGAGCCGACGACCGCGACGGATTTGCCGGACGTAGTCATGGCAGCCTTTCCAGTTCAATATCGACGAAACTTCCAAGGGGAGGACAGAGCGCCGCGAGCGCTCGGTCAAACCAGGTCGCAGGAAGAAAGAGAATTCCCGGCAGCAACGTCCACCGTTTAAGTCCACCTGTCAGCCAGTACCGCAGCGGAGAATGCGTCTCAATTCGTACGATCTTCAGGCGAGGAAACAGGCTTTCAAAGCGCGCGCGGTCGCGCACGAAGATGATCCACGCCAGCGCACCGTTCGCGCCGCTGAGGGGGCCGTCGCTCGGGAAAGACCATTCCGACGCATCAGCGCGGTAAGGTTCATGATGCGCGTATTGCAGGATCCAGCGCGCGATCCAACCGCGGTTCTGATCGATGATCAAGCATCGACCGCCCGGCGCCAAGGTCCGTTCCAGTTCTCGAAAAAAGCCTTCGGCGTTGGGAAGATGGTGAAGAACGTTCAGAAGAAAGACCGCGCGCAGTGCTGCGTCCGTGAACGGCATATCAGCGGCATCGACGCCGATGTCGACGTTGGCGTAGGGAATCACGTCGCTCGTGGTGAGGCCGGGCACTGCGTCCTTGGCGAATCCCGCGCCCGAGCCGAGTTCCAGCGTGATGCCATCGCCCGCGCTGCGCTCTCGGACCGCGCGGTATTTTCCGTACTGCTCGAGGTACCAGCGTTTCAGAGCTGGCTTGCGCCGGATGACTTCACGGATCTCCGGCTCGCGATCCGGCGAATTGAGCTGCTTTCGCGATTCGGTGAGTGCTTTCAGGGAAAGCGAGGTGACCTGGACCACCGCGCGCTACCCGTTGAGTTCCGCCCCCGAACGATCCGAACTTGCAGGGGTGTGCGCGCGCGCGAGCCCC
>JBEIOW010000044.1:0-8981 GCA_040377385.1 Bacteriovoracaceae bacterium
TCGACCTGCAGAATTTCTACGAAGAGATCCTGCACGGTTACACCTACATGGACGTCGAGCGGAAGAGCCCGCTCACCATGGACGATACGGCGCTGGCCCGGGCCGCTAAGGCTGCCGGAGACGCGACGCCCCCGCCCGCTCCTCCGTTAATGAACTGAAAGGACACTGCTGATGCTCAATCTCAAGAACGAAGGCTTCGATCACGTCGAGTACATCGTCAAAAGCATCGCCCTGCGCGGCAACGTGTACGAGCGGATGGGTTTCGAGAAAGTGGGCGAGCGTCACCTCCCTAAGCGCGGGATTCGGAGTGAGTTGTATCAGCAGGGCCGCATCCGAATCCTTCTGACTGAATCAGACGGGTCCCCTCAGGCGGAGAACGAGCATTGTGTTCAGTTCCTGCGCAAGCAGGCCGAAGGGGTCTGTGTCCTTGCGGTCGAAGTCGAGAATGCGCGTGAAGCGTACGAGGGCGCGATCGCTCGTGGTGCACGTTCGGCGATGGAACCGCAGATCTACGAGACGATCGACGGACGAGTCGAGCGCGCAGAAGTCTGGACCCCAGGCCTCGTCCGCTACGCGTTCATTGAGCGCCACGCCCCTCAAGGAAATTCTTCACCGGCGCTGTTTGACGAGGGCCTGCGGGTCACGCGCCTGGATAGCCCAATGCCGCTCGGGATGTTCCGCGTCGACCACCTCACCAATAACGTCAGCATCGGCGAGATGGCGAAGTGGGTAGACTTTTACAAGCGCGTCTTCGGCTTCCAAGTGACTCGCCACTTTGAGATTTCCACGGGCCGCACGGGCCTCATCTCCGACGTGGTCGAGTCGCCTTGCCGCCGCGTGAAAGTACCGATCAACGAAGCCACCGAGCCTGCTAGCCAGGTTCAAGAATTCGTTAACCGGATGAACGGAGCCGGCGTTCAGCACTTGGCGTTGCAGGTGAACGACCTGATGGGGGCGCTCCGCACGCTGCGCGCGCGCGCCTTCTCGTTTCTCACCGTTCCCCACACTTATTACGAAGCGGTCCCGACCCGGATCAAAAACGTTACCGAAGATCTCAAGGAGCTCGAGCAGCTCGGGATTCTCCTCGATGGCGACACGGATAAGGGCTATCTCCTACAGATTTTCTCTGAGGAAATTCTTGGGCCATTCTTCTTCGAATTCATTCAGCGCAAAGGCGACGAAGGATTCGGCAACGGGAACTTCCGCGCGCTTTTCGAAGCGATCGAACGAGACCAAGTGAAGCGCGGCGTGCTGGCTGCTCGCTAAGCTTTGCGTCGCGCCTGAAAAATTTCCCAAACGACCGAAGGTCGCTCCGCCCAGTGATGAGGACCGTGTGGCTCCAGTCGCTCACGCCGAGCGAGCAAGTCCCAGAGCGCAGCCACGCTGCCAGCTCCCGCGCGTCGGGCCGCAAGGACATCCACGTGGCTGTCCCCAACGTAGAGGGTCTCTTCTGGCCGGAGTTTCATCCGAGACAACGCGAGCTCAATGCCTTCCGGTGAGGGTTTGGGTGAGCCGACGTGATCGTTCGCGATCACGGTGACGAAATCGGCGCTGATCCCGTGGTGCTTGAGGATCATCTCCGTGGTGTTCCAACTTCTACCGGTAACGATCGACATCGGAATGCCCGCCGAGCGAAAAGCAGCCAACATTTCCGGAACTCCGGCGTGCAGAGGCACCCGGCCTAGGTTCTGGTCGGTGTAGGCGAGGCAGGCCTCATAAGCGATCGCGGCTTTTTCTGCGCCCACGACCTTGGCGAAGATCTCCCCTTCGCCCGGCCCGAAGTGCGCCATGATCTCCTCGCCCGAGTGGGCGCGCGCTCCCACGGCGGCAAAGCCATGGTTAAAGGCGTCGAACGTGGCTTGGAGCGAGTCCACTAGGGTCCCGTCCAGATCGAAAAGGATGCCGTTCAACAGTGTCAACTGAGTCAATTGATACCCCTCTGGTGCGTCGCGTCTCTTCTCAAGACCGCCCGAATCGGTTAGGTTGAAAGAACCTATGCTACCCGCAAATATCCCTGCTTATTTCAAAAAACGTCGCGAGATCCTCGGCAAAAAAGAACCCCAGGCGGCGTTCTTCTTTCCGTCCAACCGCGAGTTGATTCGCAATGACGACGTTCACTATGATTTTCGGCAGGACAGCAATCTCCACTATCTGACCGGTTTTCCGGAGCCCGAATCTTTCCTCGCGCTCTTGCCGACGTCCGAAGCGGGCAAGACTCATCGGTCGATTCTGTTTGTTCGGAAGAAAAATCCCGAACGCGAAATCTGGGATGGCGAACGTTACGGGGTGGAGGGTGCACTTTCCACTTTCGGAATGGACGCGACCTATCCGATCGAAGAATTGGACGCGCGGCTGCCGGAGCTGATGAAGGGCGTCGAGAAGGTCTACTACCGCGTTAACTTCGACGAGAGCATGGATCGGCGCATCTTCGAAGTGCTCGAGCGCTATCGCCGCAGCCAAGGCCGCAGTGGTCGCGGGGTGATTCCCGTGGTGGATCCTCGCGAGCAAGTAGGAGAGATGCGCCTCTTCAAGGCGCCAGAAGAAATCGAATTCCTTCGCAAGGCTGGTCAGATCTCCGCGCGCGCGCACGTCGAGGCGATGAAGCGCACGAAGCCGGGCATGAACGAACTCGAAATCGAAGCCCTCATCGACTACGAGATGCGCTCAAAAGGCTGCCAGCGCCTGGGTTACGGCAGCATCGTGGCCGGTGGGAAGAACGCCACTTGCCTGCACTATCGCTCCAACAACGAGACCCTCAACGACGGGGACCTTCTCCTCATCGACGCGGGTGGCGAGCATCAGTACTACACGGCCGACATCACGCGCACCTTTCCGGTGGGTCGCAAGTTCACTGATCTTCAGGCCAAGTTCTACGATGTCGTGCTGAAGGCCGAAAAGGACTGCATTGCGCTCGTGAAGCCGGGAATCGCCTACACGACGATTCATCAGACCGCTTGCGAGATTCTGACCGAGGGCCTTTTGAGCCTGGGCTTGCTCAAGGGCAACGCCAAGGAACTCATTCAGTCGAATGCTTTCCGACGCTTCTATCCGCACGGCACCGGCCACTACCTTGGCATGGATGTGCATGACTGCGGTCTCTACATGTTGAACGGGGAATCGCGGAAAATCGAAGCGGGCATGTGCTTTACGATCGAGCCCGGCCTCTACGTTCAGCCTGGGGATATGGAAGCTCCGGCAGAGTTCCGCGGCCTGGGCGTTCGCATCGAAGACGATATTCTCGTGACCGCGACGGGCTGTGAAGTCCTCACGAAGGACGTTCCGAAGGAACGCGCCGAAATCGAGGCGTTGAAGTCTTAAGTCGCGCATTACGAAGTCAGGCAGTACCCGATGAAGCTCGGTCCATTTCAAGTCGATCACCCGTTCATCCTGGCCCCTATGGCCGGGATCACGAACTCGCCTTTCCGTCGGCTCATGCGCCGACTGAAGAGTTCCATCGTCATTTCCGAGCTCGTCTCTGCGAACGGCATCGAATACATGAGCCAGAAGACGCTCGAGCTCCTTAAGTTTCACGAGGAGGAGCGCATCCTCGGTCTTCAGATCTTCGGTGAAGATACAGAACGCCTTTGCAAGGCTGCCCAGCTCGTCGAAAAACTCGGCGCTGACTTCGTCGATCTCAATCTGGGTTGTCCCGTGCCCAAAGTCGTCAAGAGCGGCGCGGGCTCGGCCATGTGCCGGAATCCCGCGGCATTGGGAGAGACCCTCGCCGCGATGGTGAAGTCAGTGAAAATCCCCGTCACGATCAAGATTCGCACGGGCTGGGACGCGACTTCGCGTAACGCCGTCGAGGTCGTGCGCGCGGCGGCAGACGCGGGCGTGGCTTGGGTCGCGATCCACGGGCGCACGCGCGCGCAAGGTTACGCGGGTGAAGCCGACTGGGAATTCATCGCCGACGTCAAAGCCAAGAGCTCCATCCCGATCATCGGGAACGGCGACCTCAATACTCCGGAGATGGCGGTTCGCCGTCTGCGCGAAAGTGGCGTGGACGCCGTACTCATCGGACGCGGAGCGCTTCGTAATCCATTTCTCTTCGAGCAGTCGGTTGCGCTTTGGAAGGGCGAAGCGATCCCCGAGGTTTCGACCGAGCGTTACCTTGAGCTCCTGCAAACGCAGAAGGGCTTGCTGCATGAAACCTTCTCGACGAAGGGCGCGATGATTCATGCGCGCAAGTTTCTCGCTTGGTACTCGGCCGGTTACCCTGGCTCCAGTGAGTTTCGCAAAAAAGTCTTCACGATCCCGGAACCCGATCAGCTTTGGGATGAAGCCGAGGCATTCTTCCGCGAGTCGACGAAGGGTCGCGATCTGGGTTTTATGCGGGAAGAGTTTTTGATGGGTGGCCACGGGTGAGCCCGCTTTTCCGGCGGGGGATTCGGACATCCTGTCCTCGGTCGCGCCCTTCGGGCTAGCGCCATCCTGGCGCTCCAGCTCCCCCGCCGGAAAAGCGGGCTCACGCTTCTTGTGGAGGAGGCTGCGCTCGTCACGTGACGAGCGGATCACCTTCGCCGCCGAAGGTGCAGCGAATAGAGAAATTGAATCAGGCCCGTTCCGGCATATTCCACGCCGAAGAGGTCGATGGCTTCGCCGCGCGGTAGCGGACCCAGTGGTAGAAGACGCCGTAGCAGAAGAGCGCGACGATCGCGCCTCCCCAGATGTCGGCGGCGTAGTGTTGCTTGGTGGTGACGGTCGTCACGCAGATCGCGACCGCCCACAGAAAGAAAAACCAGAACTTGCGGCGCTGCTCATGCAGGAAGATGCAACTCGTGAGTAGGACGCTGGCGACGTGCTGACTTGGAAAACAGTTGTTCGGCGTGTCCTGCAAGCGCAGTGACGAGAACACCGTGTAAGTCACCGAATCGATGTCGGACGTCAGAGGGAACAAGTCCCGCGGGAAGGTCGTCGGCCAGAAAAAGAAGATCGTGCAGGTGATCAGCTGCATGGCGATGGAGGCGTAGAAGTAACGCGCCAGCATCGAGAGGTCGCGCGCGACGAGATAAGCGACGGCGAAGATCAGGTAGTTCGACCAGTAGATCCAGACGGTCCAGGGGATGAAAGGTACGGCATCATCCACCCAGGACATGGGCAGCATCTTGGGTTCAAAAACCGGATAGCGGTTGGTGAAGCCGTAAATAACGGCGGCGACGATGACCCAAAGGATCGCGATCGGGATCTTGTTCCGGGGAGTCAGGAACTCAGGGAGAGTAGGGCGAAGCCAGTTCTTCATTATTCGGGACCAGAATGCCCCGGATCGAGTTTGATTTCCAGCCCTTGAATCCGCAAATAGTGGCTTCCATTGACCTCTTCCGCATTACGGAGCAGCTCAAGGTAAGGCCCGCGTCGGAATCGCGCTAGCTCCTGGCTTTGGCCTCGATTTCCGGCGGCAAAACAGCAGAAAAGCCGGCCATCACCCTCATAGCGAAGGGTGCGCGGATCCAGGGGAGCGGAGGCGCCATCGGAAAGCGTGAGAACAAATCCGGTTTCGGTGGAGCCTGCAAGGCGATCCACGAACCAGCCGGTCCCTTCCACCTCGACGGATTTGGTGTCGGTACCGACGCGAACTCTCCATCCGGACGTAGTTGGAGTGGGCTGGAACCGTTCAATGCCACGAAAAAAAGCGCGCACGGTTTCCTGATGAGCGATCTCCTCCTCATTGGAGAGCCAACGACCGTCTTCCGTGAGGCGGAGGTCTTCGCGATCTACAAAGAGGCCGACCTCACGCGCCACCTTGGGCTTACTCGCGTGGATCGATCATGTCGGCCGGCTTGACCCACTGATCGAACTGTTCGTTAGTGAGAAGGGCGAGCTCAAGCGCGGCGGCGCGAAGCGTCTTTCCTTCTTTATGGGCCTTCTTCGCAATCTTGGCGGCGTTGTCGTAGCCGATGTGCTGATTGAGGGCCGTGACGAGCATCAAGGTGTTTTCAAGATGCTCGGCGATCACGGATTCATTCGGGGTGAGTCCTGCCAGGCAGTGATCCACGAAACCTTCAGCCGAGTCCGCGAGCAACCGAGTCGAGTGCAGGAAATTGTGAAGAATGAGGGGCTTGAACACGTTGAGCTCGAAGTTGCCGGAAGCTCCGCCGACATTGATCGCAACATCGTTGCCGAGGACCTGGCAGCAGACCATCGTCATCGACTCGCTCTGCGTCGGGTTCACTTTGCCAGGCATGATGGAGGAGCCGGGTTCGTTTTCGGGCAATGAAAGCTCCTGCAGCCCGCAGCGCGGCCCGCTGCCCAGCCAGCGGATGTCGTTGGAGATCTTCATGAAGGAACACGCCAACGTCTTGAGTGCGCCATGGGCGAAGACCAAGGCGTCATGGCTGGCGAGGGCCTCAAATTTGTTCGGCGCGGAAACGAATTTTTTGCCCGTGAGTTGAGCGATTTTCTCAGCCACCAGAACGGCGAATTTCGGGTGCGTATTGAGGCCGGTTCCGACCGCGGTGCCGCCCTGAGCGAGGTGGCGGACGCGTTCGATCGCTTGATTGACCCGTTCGATCCCAATCTCAAGCTGCATCCGGTAGCCGGAAAATTCCTGGCCCAGGGTCAGCGGGGTCGCGTCCATGAGGTGGGTCCGACCCACTTTGATGATCTTGGCGAAGGCCTTCTCTTTTTCGGCGAGCGCGGCGTGAAATTTCTTCAGCGCGGGTAGCAGGCGGTCCTCGACTTCTTCGACCGCAGCGATGTGCATCGCGGTAGGGAAGGAGTCGTTGGAGGACTGGCTCATGTTGACGTGGTCGTTCGGATGGATCGGCTTCTTCGAACCCATCTCGCCACCGAGCATCTCGATCGCTCGATTAGAGATGACCTCGTTGGCGTTCATATTGGTCTGGGTCCCGGAGCCCGTCTGCCAGACGACGAGCGGGAAGTGCGCGTCGAGTTTCCCTTCGATGACTTCATCGGCCGCGCGGCAGATGGCTTCCATCTTGTCCTTGGGGAGCTTGCCGAGCTCGAAGTTGGCGAGCGCGGCTGCTTTCTTCAGGATTCCGAGCGCACGAATCGTCGGACGAGTCATGCGGTCTTCACCCACGTCAAAATTCAGCAGCGATCGTTGCGTCTGCGCGCCCCAGTAGCGGGTGCGCTCGACTTTCATTTCGCCCATGGTGTCGGTTTCGATCCGAGTGGAGGTCGTCGTCATATGGACGCGACAGTAGCTTAAATTCCGATCGCTTTCGAGGCGGCTTTGCGCGCGAGGGTGGGATTTCGCGCAGGAAGTGGAAGAGTGGGAAGATTGCTCCAGCGGCGCGTCGCGAGATCGATTTCGATAGGATAGACCACCGTGTTTGGAACGGGCGGCGGCAACGTATCAGACTCGGGTTCGTGCCCGAAGGCATGCTGAATTAACCGGCGAATTACCCCTCCGTGACTAGAGACGCCGAGGATTCGGCAAGGTGAACGGAGTAGGAAGTCTTCCACTGCCGAGACGGCGCGATCTCGAACGCTGCGTGGCATCTCGCCACCCAGTCCCTGAACGGTTTCATCCGATAGATAGGGAAAGCGCGCCTCAAACTCAGAGCGCGGATAAATGCGGAGGACCTCGTCCTTCGTCAATCCTTGGAGTCGTCCGAGGAAAGTCTCACGGAGCCGTGCGTCGCGCGTGATGGGCACACGTCCACGCGCGGCGATCTCTGCCGTTTCCCAGGCGCGGCAGAGATCGGAAGAAAGGATGCGTTCGACTCCGAGGCTTTCTACGAGGGTGCGAAGCGCGAAGGCTTCCTGTCGACCGTAGAAGTTGAGGGGAACATCGAGATGCCCTTGAATCCGCCCTGCCCGATTCCATCCGGTTTGCCCATGGCGGAAAAGGATGAGCGTTCGTTTCGCATCTGAGTTAGAGGTCATTTCCGGTGAATTTATCCTGAGGTAAACCCGCATGGCCATTCTGAAAGTCGCCCGTATGGGCCATCCTGTGCTTCGTCAAAAAAATCGCCTGATTCTCCCCGACGAGTTCGGTTCGGAAGAGCTCGGCCTCTTGGTCGACAATATGGTTGAGACGATGGAGGAGTACGGCGGGATCGGATTGGCCGCGCCGCAGGTGCACGAATCTCTACAGCTCGCGCTGATCGGTTTTGACGGGGAGAACGATCGATACCCGGGAATGGGCGATCAAGATCTCCTCATCGTCTGTAACCCGAAGATCACCGTTCTGGACGAAACCCTGCAGACTTTTTGGGAGGGTTGCCTGTCAGTCCCGGGTCTCCGTGGCAAGGTCAGTCGTCCGCGCAAGATCCGGGTCGATTTCCAGGACTTCGACGGCAAAAAGCATTCGATCGAGCCGGAAGGGTTTCTGGCGACGGTGTTCCAGCATGAGCTCGACCACCTGGCAGGCGTGCTTTACATCGACCGGATCGAGCAAGGACCCGGTAAAACCGCGCTCGCGTTCCAGGAAGAGTACGACAAGCATCTCGCTCCCGAGGAAGGCGACGAGATCGGCGAGATGGCGGACTAAGCTTCCGAGGTCTTAAGCGTCGGGCTCTTGGCTCTTCAGCGCCTCGGCGAGCGCGATGCGGGATTCGCGGCGCTTAATGGCGGCGGCCATGCGGCGCTTTTCTTCAGGAGTTTCCATTTTCACGGGCGGCACGCGAGTCGGGCGCCCGTTATCGTCCAGAGCGACAAAAGTCGCATAGGCCGTCGCGGTGTGCAGGGTTTCGCCGGTCACTGGATTTCCGGAGTCCACGCGCACGCCGACTTCCATCGAGGTTTTACCCGCGTAGTTGACCGCGGCCTTGATGTGTACGACGTGGCCGACCTTAACTGGGGCGATAAAATGGAGAGCGTCGATCGACGCGGTGACAACCACTCGCCGAGCGTGTCTTCCACCAACGATGGCGCCCGCGATATCGATCCAGGACATAACCTGGCCACCGAATATAGATCCCAAGGAATTTGTATGGGATGGAAGAACCAATTGAGTCATAACAACTTGCGAAGCAGATACCGGTTTTGAAGAAGTGCTCAAATTATTACCCTCGAAA
>JBEIOW010000356.1:0-3170 GCA_040377385.1 Bacteriovoracaceae bacterium
CTTCTTAGCGGCGTCGAGTTCGAGCCACTGCGGAATCTCACGGCGCTTCGAGCTCTCGATCGCTTCACCGATGCGAACGACTTTAGCGCTCGTCTCACGGACTTCCATGAGGTCGCCCTTCGACACGAGGTACGAAGGAATGTTGACCTTCACGCCGTTGATCGAGAAGTGGCCGTGACGAACGAGCTGACGAGCTTCGGCGCGCGAGTTCGCGAAGCCGGCGCGGTAAGCGACGTTGTCGAGGCGACGCTCGAGCATGACGAGCAAGTTATTGCCCGTAACGCCTTTGGCGTGGTCGGCACGCTCGAAGTAAGCGCGGAACTGACCTTCTTGAAGGCCGTACATCCGCTTGATCTTCTGCTTCTCGCGAAGCTGGAGACCGTACTCAGAGAACTTGATCCGGCCCATGCCATGCTGGCCGGGTGGATAAGCGCGACGCTCGAAGGAGCATTTTTCCGTGTAGCACCGATCGCCCTTAAGGAAGAGCTTTTGGTTTTCACGGCGACAGAGACGACAAACAGAACCAGTATGACGTGCCATAACTACTTAGACCCTTCTCCGCTTCGGAGGACGGCAACCGTTGTGAGGAATCGGGGTGACGTCTTCGATCTGGGTGATCCGAAGGCCGACCGACGAAAGAGCACGAAGTGCAGACTCACGTCCGCCACCCGGGCCACTCACGAAAACTTCAACCGAACGCATTCCGTTCTCAACTGCCTTACGGCCCGCGTCTTCCGCAGCCACCTGAGCGGCGAACGGCGTGTTTTTGCGGGAACCGCGGAAGCCTTTGCCACCGGCGCTCGCCCAGCAAACAGCGTTGCCCATGGCGTCGGTCAGCGTGACGATCGTATTGTTGAAAGTGGAAAGAACGTAAGCGTGCCCGTGGGCGACGTTCTTTTTGCCTTTCTTCAGTTTGATCACCTTAGGATTGCCCGTCGCAGCAGCACCTTCAGCAGGCGCGGCGGCAGCCGGAGCGGCGGTCGTCGTCGGAGTTTCTTTTTGTTCGCTCATAACTTCTTTATTTCCTTAGGCTCAGGTTACTTCATCGCCTTAACGGACTTCTTACCGGCGATCGCGACCGCTGGACCCTTACGCGTACGAGCGTTCGAGTGCGTGCGCTGACCATGGACCGGAAGGCCCTTGCGATGACGGACGCCGCGGTAGCAACCGAGGTCGACCAAACGCTTGATGGACATGCTGACTTCGCGGTGGAGGTCGCCCTCGACGCGCAAAGTGCGGTCCATGATTTCGCGGAGCTTGTTCACTTCGCCTTCAGCGAGATCGTCCGACTTCTTGGAGAAGTCGATGCCAGCTTCCTTGAGGAGCTTGCGGGACGTGTTCACGCCGATTCCGTAGATGTAGGTCAAAGCCACTTCGATCCGTTTATTTCTTGGGAGATCGACCCCAGCGATACGAGCCACTAATGCCTTCCTTTCAGACTGCTACTCAATTTCTAGAAACCAGTAAGACCCATTAACCTTGGCGCTGCTTGTGACGGGGGTTCTCGCAGATCACGCGAACCACGCCCGCACGGCGGATGACTTTGCATTTCTCGCAGATCTTCTTCACCGACGCTCTGACCTTCATTCGAAGTCTCCCAATCCCAGTCACAGGCAAATACACGACGGCACCGTGCTTCGCGGTGGATGTTGAGCAGTTACCTTTTGCTCTTCCGCTTCTCACCTCCTGTCGATCCAAAGGATCCGGAGACGAGCGGCTCAACATCAAATTCAATCTGTTTCAGTGAATCATCAGGCGCCTAAGCGCTGAATCCCCATCCAGGGCACTAAAACCGAAACCCTAATTGTCTCTTCAGGCACTCGGCGGGATCGTTAAGATCTCCGGTCCGCGTGGCGTGATCGCCACGGTGTGCTCGAAGTGTGCGGATAAAGCGCGGTCTTCCGTCACCGCAGTCCATCCATCCGACAAAACACGAACTTCGTGTGTGCCGGCGTTGATCATCGGCTCGATCGCGAGCACCATGCCCACTTTCAGAGGGATGCCCTTGCCTTTGGGACCGAAGTTGGGAACTTGCGGATCCTCGTGCAGAGACTTTCCTATACCGTGACCGACAAACTCGCGTACCACGCTGAATCCGAACGGTTCAACATAATTTTGGACAGCGTGTCCGATGTCGAAAACACGGTTCCCTTCGCGGGCCTGCTCGATGCCCTTCATGAGGGATTCGCGGGTCACATCGAGCAGCTTTTGAGCTTCCGGACTGATCTTACCGACGGCGACCGTCCGAGCGGTGTCGCCAAACCAACCCTCTTTGGAGATCCCGAAATCGAGGCCGACGACGTCCCCTTCACGTAAAATCCGCTTCTTCGAAGGGATCCCGTGCACGACCTCTTCATTGACCGAAATACACACGCAGGCGGGGAATCCCGAATAGCCTTTGAAAGCCGGCTTGACGCCAAAGTCCTTACAACGGGACTCCGCGTGCCGATCGATCTCGTAGGTGGAAATCCCGGGCGCGACCATTCGGCAAATCTCATCGAGGATGAGGGCCGTGATTCGACACGATTCCCGCATCAGTTCGAGCTCGCGCTCGGACTTCAGGCTGATCATGCCAAGGCGCTTTCGAGCGCCACCTGTACGAGAGATTGCTCCTGGTCCGCAGGAACGGGACGCAAGATATTCTTTTTAGAATAGTACTGCACTAGCGGCTGAGTCTGATCATGGTAGACCTTCAGGCGCTTCTGGATGACCTCAGGCTTGTCGTCATCGCGCTGAATGAGCGCTTCACCCGACACATCACAAATCCCCGCCACCTTCGGCGGGGAGAATTCGACGTGGTACATGGCCCCCGACTTTGACGCAATGCGTCTACCGGAGAGCCGGCGGACGATCTCCGAGTCAGCAATTTGGAACTCGATCACGCGGGCGACCTTCTTGCCAAACTTGCTCAGAATCTCATCCAGCGCTTCGGCTTGAGGGACAGTCCGAGGAAAACCATCCAGGATGAAGCCCGCTTTGCAGTCCGGCTTCTGAATCCGCTCCTCGATCAGGTCAATCACGACCGCATCGGGAACCAACGAACCCTGATCCATGAAGGTCTTGGCCTTCAAACCCAGCCCCGTGCCCGCCTGAATGGCGGCCCGAAGCATGTCTCCCGTGGAGAGCTGCGGAAGTCCCCGTTTGGCGGACAGGCGCTTGGCCTGCGTGCC
>JBEIOW010000576.1:0-1721 GCA_040377385.1 Bacteriovoracaceae bacterium
CTCCCCCCGCTGAGTGCCTGGCTTCTGACCCGCTTGACCGGCGTCCTCGCGCTCGCCGCGGTCCTCTCGACGTTTGTTCCGGCGCAGCGCCTTCCAGCGGCGATCACCCCCGCGAAGCCGACCTCGCTCGGCGCAAAGCTCGACCTCGATTTGCCGGATCGCGTGCATTTCGTGACCCTCTTTGCGTACGGCAATCACGTCTTTGCTGCCTTCACCAAGGCCCGCCCTCTCACGTCCGATTTGAGAGATCTTTCGGATCCGGAAACCTACACCATCAGCTGGCTCCCTAAAGATGGCGTGGCGGATACGCGTAACCGGTCCGAGACCGGGCAAAACTTCACCCTCGAAGAGACGCTTCGTCGCGCGCGCGAGCTCCGTCAGAAAATCACGATGTTCGGACCCTATCGGGTAGACGCCTCCCTTTACCGCAAGGGACTCCGGCAGCAGGACCGGCTCGAGAGCGGCTTCGTCCGCTTTCGCCGCGACCTCAATGACCAACGTCGCTTGGGTGCGGAGTTCTTCGGCGCCACCGCCGTGGCCGACTTGGAAACCACACTGGGCCTAATCGAGTTCGGCACGACCAAAGTCACCGGAGAAAAAGCCGCCCGTCAGATCCTCGAGCGTTGGAAGTCGCTGATCAAGAAACCTTCCGTCGCTCACGCGGAGGTTGCTCGCTTGATCTTACCGCCTTCGTCGCTTGCAGAGATGAAGCGCGAAGCGTTTCCCGGCACGGGCGCTTCCAAGTCCAAGTCAAAGCCCTGAGTCGCCCTTCTCCCACACCCACTCGGTTGAGCTGGAGATCGGCTCTTCGCAGATGAACCGCATCCGTAAGGGGCGGATGCCCGATGATTCTTCTATCGTGCTCAACGCCGTGACCGGGACGCGGCAGGCCTGCAACACTGCCACCTCTTCCGGATCGGCCCGCATTCCCAAGCTGGCGAGAGCAACGATTGCCGCGACCAAGATGCCCAATGGATAAAACTGGATAATCGATTCCGACCGGAAAGATCGAACAAACATGACCAAATACCTCCTTTTTTCCTCGTGAAACGAAGGCAGTAGTTTGTGTCCAGGGGGCGTACCGAAACCCCCTAGGGTCAGAATGAGGGCTGCATTGGAGCTGTCAACCCGGGCGTGCTACACTTTCCTCATGAACAAGCACGCCCCCAAAAACCGGATTTTGACCTTGTTGACGATGGCCGGCTTTATTCTCACCGCCCAGGCTTGGGCTGGGGAGCAGGCCACCGTGAAGATCAAGGGCATGACCTGCGCGGCGTGCGTGAAGACCGTGAAGAAGAACCTCGTCCATCTGCCGCAGGTCGCGGGCGCGGACGTTCAGGTCGGCCAGGCCGTGATCTCGCTCAAGGATGGCCAGAAGCTCGACGCTGCGGCGATCAAAGCCGTGATCGAGAAGGCCGGCTACGTCGTCGAGGACGTGAAGTTCTCGGCCGGCAGCTAAAGCTCACTCTCCTCTGGCATCCAAGTAGAAGCCCCGCTCGCGCAGCTTGCGCTGCAATCCAGGTACGCTGATTTCGCGCAAGGAGGCTTTGCCTTCGTGAATCGCGGAATGCACCGCCGTGCCCGAAGCGTCCCCCAGTGCCATGCAAGTCGCGGAAATTCGGGAGGAAGCCGAAGCCTCGTGCTCCGCGCTGATACAGCGTCCTGTGACGATGAGGTTCTCCGTTCCGATCGGCAAGAGACACCAAAGTGGAATGTCATAA
>JBEIOW010000456.1:0-2512 GCA_040377385.1 Bacteriovoracaceae bacterium
AGCGATCGCATGCGCGCCGGCTTGCTCGGCTGCGAAGACCGCGCCTTTCCAGCCAGTATCGTCGAGGCTCCCGACCAGCAGAGTGGTCGGGTTTAGCGGCGCGAGGCTTTTCACTTTCACGATGCTCGCGAGACTGAACGACTGAAAAACCGTCCGATCCAACATGGACTCTTCAACCAGAAGTTCGATCGCTTGCTTCTCGATGCCGGGATAGCGCTCGGGGTTTTTGAATTCAAGATAGACGCCCACCGGCGAACCCGATTGGCGGACCAGCTGCAAGAACTCGCGAAGCGTGAGGATACGCAGTCCGACGTATTCATTCTTGGCCAGCGCCGGGAACGCGGCATTGAACCAAGAGCCCGCATCCAAAGCCTTCAACTCAGCCAACGTCAGCTCGCCGACCTGAGGTACGTCAGACTCGCCCCGACCCTCAGTGCGTTGAAGGTAATCCGTCGTGCGGGCCGGGCCATCGTCGTGAAACAAGATCAGTTCACCGTCCGCCGTCCGCTGAAGATCGATTTCCAGGTAATCCACTTGTGGCGCTTGCAGCGCCTTGAGATACGCCGCGGCCGTTCCTTCGGGTGCGAGCGCGGAAGCTCCGCGATGCGCGATCCATTTCATTTCACGGGGAGCAGCATGGAGGAGCTGAGTTCCGGAAAAGAAGAGAGCCGTGAAGGTCATCATTTTCGTCCAGCGCATCGAGTTGAATCCCCCAAGAGTGCATCCAATGAAAGAAAATCGGATCGCAAGATAACGCTGCGTGTTAGCACGCCGGAGACGCGTTGGCAAACGAAGGGACCTCTTCACTGAGAGATCAGTAGCGGATAATCAGCTTTTCCTGCTGTGAGCCCGTCCAAGCGGCCCAGGCGGTCCGCTTCGTACAGGCTGAGGTCGCGTCGTCGCAGACGTAGAGGGAAACCTTGAATGAGCGCCGCTGAAGGCCGGGCAGGCGGAAAAGGACCTTCTTCCCGCTGGATTCTTTAGGCATTACCGTACGCGAGATTTGAGCGACCTCGAGCACCATGGGCGCCTTAGTATTGAAGGAATGGCCTTCGGGCGCCAAAGCCTCCACTTCAATTGCTTCCGGCAGGGAAAGCGCTCCGCCTACGTCCTCTTCGCTGGAAGAGTTTTGAGCGGCGACATTGCGGAGCTGGAATGGAACACGGACATCCACTGCGGCGTTTGCCGAAGGGACCAGCAGGAATGGCCCACTCGCATGGAGGGACCCCGCTTTCAGTGATGATAAAACACCCAACATGACCAGCCAAATCATGGGAGTCCGTCTATACTTCATCGAACCGGCTGCGTTAAGAGAAAAGCATGATCATCATCACGGGAGCGACGAGCGGCATTGGAGAAGCGACGGCACGACTAGCTGCCCAGCGCGGCAGATCCGTCTACCTCCTCGGGCGGCGTACCGAGCGTCTCGCCAAAATCTCTAAAGATATCGAAGCCCAATACCCCGTCTCGGCGCCCTGGGCGGCCGTAGACGTTGCCTCCCAGGCTTCCGTTGACGCCTGGCGAAGCACCGCCTCGGCGTATTTCGAACAAGCAGAAATATTAGTCAACAATGCCGGTTTAGCACGCGGCCTGGACGCTTTCGGCGACTCCTCTCCCGAATCTTGGGACGAGATGATCGATACCAACCTGAAAGGGGTCCTGAGACTCACCCATGCCCTTCTGCCGTCCTTTAAGCGCCGCAACGCGGGCCATGTGATCAACATTGGCTCGGTTGCCGGTCACTGGGTTTATCCCAAGGGGCACGTTTACAACGCGAGTAAGTTCGCAGTGCGCGCTTTCACCGAAGCGCTTCGGATGGATCTCCTGGGCACTGGAATTCGAGTGACCGAAATCAGTCCCGGCATGGTGGAAACCGAATTCAGCCAGGTCCGCTTCGGGGATGTGGAGAAAGCCCGAAGCGTCTACGCCGGAATGACTCCACTCACTCCGACTGACGTGGCGGAGGCCATTCTCTGGGCGATTGAGCGCCCTGCGCGAGTCAATATTCAAGAGATCGTGCTTTATCCGACTGAACAAGCATCCCCCACCCTAGTGCACCGGAGTTCCCAATGAGTCGTTTCGCTCGGTTCGCCTGGCTTACTCTTCTCTACAACCTCTTCGTCATCGCCTGGGGAGTCTATGTCCGCGCTACGGGATCCGGTGCGGGCTGCGGCGAGCACTGGCCGCTTTGCAACGGACAAGTCATCCCGCGAGAGCCAGAGATCGCAACGATCATTGAGTTCTCGCATCGATTGACGAGCGGACTGGCTCTTTTGTTGGTGATCGCCATGTGCATCTGGGCGTTTCGAGCTTTCCCGAAAGGGCACGCCGTGCGCGCGGGCTCCGTCGTCTCACTCGTTTTGATCATCTTTGAAGCGTTGATCGGCGCGGGACTGGTCATCCTGGGTTTAGTCGCCAAGGACTCATCCATGGGTCGTGCCGCCTCGATGATCCTTCACCTCGTGAACACCTTTTTTCTCGTCGCAGCCCTCACGGTAACGGCCGGCTGGGC
>JBEIOW010000166.1:0-5258 GCA_040377385.1 Bacteriovoracaceae bacterium
GCGGCTGACCAACTTCAACGAGAACGCGGCCGAGGACATTCGCCGCGCGATCGAAAAGCTCGAGCCGGGAAAGACCAAACTGCAGGGACTCGTATTGGATCTGCGGAACAATCCGGGCGGTTTGCTCGAGCAGTCGGTCGATGTCTCGTCGCTCTTCCTCGATGAAGGAGTCGTCGTCTCAACGATCGGGCGCAACAAAGACCAGAAGGAAGTGAAGTACGCGCGCAAAGGCAAGGCGCGGAAGGATTTCCCCGTCGCGATTCTCGTGAACAGCTCCACCGCCTCGGCCGCAGAGATCGTTGCGGGCGCGTTGCAGGATCACCACCGGGCGATCATTTTGGGGCAGCCGACGTTCGGAAAAGGTTCCGTGCAGACGGTCGTCGAGCTGGCTCCGGAGATGGGCCTGAAGCTCACGATCGCGCGTTACTACACGCCGAGCGGCCGGAGCATCCAGGAGAAGGGTGTGATTCCTGACATTTTACTCGAGGACTTTGATCCGAAAGTGCTCGCCGAGGCTCGTCGCAAATCGGACGGACTGCGCGAACGTGACCTCAAGGGCCACATCGTCAATCCGGAAGGTGCCAAGCAGGAGTACCAGCTCGAGGAGCTCCGCGTACTGGGCAAGGCGGGCGACGCTGATCCGAAAAAGGCTAATACGGCAGACTCCACTCCCCAGCGATTCCAGCCCAAAGAGGACTACCAGGTTCGCGAGGCACTCAATCATCTCAAGTCGTTTGAGGTCTATCGCCGCTTGGTGAATTCCGGATCGCTTGAGATGGGCCCTGCGACGGCGGTCGTCTTGCCAGGTGCGGCAACCCCCGCAGTCAGTGCACCGGCGAAGAAGTAACGACGTTCAAGCGGTTCTGGAAATTCTTCCGGCCTCCCGATAGGCTCGGCCCGTGGCTAAACCTCCCGTGAAGTCCGGCGATCTTCCGCTGTTCGCCCAGTTTCAAACGGATTCACCTGCAACTGCGCGGCCCGCGCCTCCGGCTGCCGCGAAGTCGCGACCTTGGACCGTCTCGGAACTCAACGCGCGGATCAAGGGCATCCTCGAGCCCACCTTTACCGACGTTTGGGTCCAGGGCGAGATCAGCAACTTCCGCCCGGCTGCCTCCGGTCACGTTTACTTTTCGCTCAAAGACGAAGGCTCGATGATCTCGGCGGCGATTTTCGGTTGGGGTCAAAAGCAACGCCGTGGAGGACCGGGTTCGTTTGAGATCCAAGACGGCATGCAGGTGCTTTGTCGCGGGAAAATCTCGGTTTATCCCCCGCGCGGAAATTATCAGATTCTCGTAGAACAGGTGGAGCCGCTCGGCGCCGGCGCGCTTCAGCTCGCGTTTGAGCAGCTCAAGACCAAGCTTCAGCGCGAGGGGCTTTTTGATCCGGCAAAGAAGCGTCCGCTTCCACGCTTTCCCACCCGCATCGCGGTGGTGACGTCTCCGTCGGGGGCAGCCATCCGCGACATGCTCAATATTCTCTCTCGTCGCGCCCCGCAGATCGAAATCACGATCGTACCTGCGGTCGTTCAAGGGGACGATGCGCCGAGACAGATTTTGCGCGGACTGGAGCTAGCGAATCGATGGGACCTGGGTGAGGTCGTGGTTTTGGCCCGCGGAGGGGGCAGCATCGAGGATCTTTGGTGCTTCAACGACGAGACGCTCGCGCGCGCGATCGCTGCCTCACGCTTGCCGACGATCTCGGCGGTGGGGCACGAGATTGATTTTACGATTGCGGACTTTGTCGCTGACCTGCGCGCTCCGACCCCCTCGGCAGCGGCTGAGATCGTTTCGGGTCACTGGGTAGATACGCTGAAGCGAGTGCGAGAACTCCGCGACCGAACGGCGAGAATCGCCGAGCGGGACGTACAGCATCGAGGCCAGATGCTTCGACACCTGGTCGCCCGCCTGGTGAATCCGCGGGATCGTTTGCGTGAGCAAGCCCAGCGCACTGATGAGATGACCGCCCGGCTCGAACGCGCGCTGCGCGTGCAGCTGGATCGCCGGCGTTCGGCCGTGCAGACGCTTTCGGCGCGTCTGGTGAATCCGGGCGAACTCTTGCGGCGTCAAACTCTTGCCACCTCTCAGTTGGCTCTTCGCCTTGAACGCGCTTTGCGAACGAGTTTGGATCGTCGCAAAGCTTTATTGGAACGTGGAATGGGGCAGCTCGACGCGCTCTCTCCGTTGCGTGTCCTGGAGCGAGGATATACCCTGGTCAGAGAGCCGGAGGGCGGGAAGCTCCTCCGAACGGCTCAACAGGCGTCTCCCGGCCGGGCCGTGGAGGTCGTCTTCCACGATGGAAAACGCAAAGCGACTTTCTCAGACTAAGTTCCCTCTGGATCTGCGGTTGGCCGCGGTCGTTCCCTTCTTTTGTCTTCTCGTTTCTTGCGCGACGTCTGCCCGCACACCGTCGTCCGAAGTCTCGACAGCGCAGCTCGATGCAAGCGTCTCGCCCGCCGAGGTCCCGAACGGTAGCTTTGTTACGCTCCGGGTGACCCTCCCGCCCGTGATCTCCGCACGCTTTGATCCTTCCGCGTTGCGTGCGCTCTATAAGGGCGTCCAGATCCCTCTATTTGCCGGGGCAAACGACCGAGAGTGGCTTGCGGCCGTCGGTGTCTCCTACGAAGAGTCGCCTGGGCCGGCATCGATTCAGATCATCGACGGCGAGCAAGCTCCCTTGGCGGAAGCTCGCTTCCAGATTGTCGACGGCGGCTATCGGAAAGAAACCCTTCGCGTCTCAAAGAAATTCATCGAGAAGCCCGATCCTTCGCTTCAAGCGCGGATCGATCGCGAACGCGCGGAGACGGCGGCGATCTACGCCCAACCGCCAACGGAAAAGAAATGGAAGGGCAACTTCCGGCTTCCCGTGGCCAGCAAGCTGACGAGCCCGTATGGCTCCGCTCGCATCTTCAACGGAAAACGGCAGAGTTATCACTCGGGTCTCGATTTGCGGGCGGGTATCGGGGTGAAGATCCGCGCTGCAGCCGACGGCACGGTCGTGTTGGCCAAAGATCTCTTCTATAGCGGCGGCACCGTCCTGATCGATCATGGTCTCGGCGTTTTCACGCAGTACTTCCACTTCAGTGAGATCCAGGCCAAGGCGGGCGATCAGGTCAAGGCGGGCGACGTGATCGGTCGCGCTGGCGACACCGGTCGAGTCAGCGGGCCGCATCTCCATTGGGGTGTGGTCATGCAAGGGCTGAAGGTCAATCCGCTTCCCACCACTCAGCGCATGCCGTGAGCGAACTCCGGGACCGCGTCCGGATCGGTGAACCGCCACTCGACCGGGATAGCCTCGCCTGGAGTGGTTTCCTTCAAGAGGAGCTGAATCCCATCCGCGACTGCCGTCGCAGAGTCGACGATGCGCCAGTTCGGCAAGGCCCGCTTGAACGCCTCCCGAATCCAAGGGTAGTGAGTGCACGCGAGTAGTGCCACACCGGGACCTGAATCGCGATGTGGGCGAAGATATTCATCGAGCACGAGCTCCAGCGCGGGATGACGGATCCAACCTTCTTCGATCATCGGAACGAGGAGCGGGCAGGCCTGCTCTCGTACTTCGAGGCCGGGAGCCTGCTGTTGCAGAAGTTTTCGATAGATTCCGCTCCGGATGGTGGCGCGGGTCGCAAGGATGAGCGCGCGTTCGGGTGCGGCGGAAAGAATCGACTGTACGCCCGCTTCCACGACGCCGTGGACGGGCACGCCATCCGTGAAAACCTCAGTGAAGACATCCATGGCCCAGCTCGAAGCCGTATTGCAGGCGATGACGACCGCGTCGGGTGAAGCGATCTTCATACTTTCGGCCGCAATTCGGCAAAGCGAACGAATTTGCGATGGGCTTTTCGGGCCGTAGGGGACGTTCGCAGTGTCACCGAAATAGAGATACTGCTGCCCGGGGAATCGTCTCCGCAGCTCGTCGAGAACGGTCATGCCGCCGATGCCAGAATCAAAGACAGCGATCTTCATGGCTCAAAACGGTATCCTGCGCCACGCACGGTGAGGAAGTGTTTCGGGGATTCAGCGTCCTCCTCGAAAACCTTGCGAAGACGACCGAGGAAGTGATCCACGGTGCGCGTCTTGGGAAGCAGCGTGAAGCCCCAGACTTTCTTGAGGAGATCATCGCGCGTGACGATCGCGCCTTTGGCGTCGATGAGGAAAAGCGCGAGCTTGAATTCCAGTGGTGTGAGTTCAACCCAGCCTTTGGGACCGTAAATCTGCAAGCGCTCGGCATTGCGCTGCCAAAGGCCTGGCCGCTCAGTGGCGACGGCGGGCTTGAGCCCGTATTGCCTGCGGTAAAGAGCGCGAATCCGCGCGGAGAACTCTTCCCAGGAAAACGGCTTCGGCAGGTAGTCATCCGCGCCGATCTCGAGACCCGCGACGCGGTCGCCGACGTCTCCAAGCGCGGTCAGGAAAAGCACGCTGCCGGAAAACCCCGCGGCGCGCGCTTCCCGACAGATTTCAAAGCCATCCCCATCGGGAACCATGCGATCCAGGATCAGGAGATCGTACTCCGGAGCCTGGAGCGCCGCGCGCGCGTGCGCGAGCGTCGTGACGTGTTCAAACGGGATATTCAATCGGCCGAGGGCGATTTTGAGGGTATCGGCGAGATTGAGCTCGTCCTCGAGGAGCAACGCTCGGTGAAACTTTCCGTCGGTCATTGAGACTTCCTTGGATCAGGTCCCGAGAGCAGTCGATCGTCTTCTTCGTCCGGGACTTTTCCCTTGAGAACGAATCGGGCACCCTTTCCGATTCCGTCGCTTTCGGCGCGCAGACGGATCCCGATCGCGCGACTGGCCACTCGCGCGAGGTAAAGGCCTAAACCGGTCCCGGGGATCGAATAGGGGGCCGGGCTTCGCGCGCGCCAAAACCGCTGAAAGATTTTTTTGGCGTCCTTCGGCTCGAATCCCCAGCCATCGTCGATGACGTAGATGCGCCAGCGTTCGTCTTCGCGCTCGCCGCGAACGCGAATCGTCGCCACGTCCTTAGAGAACTTGCGAGCGTTCTCAATCAGATTGTCGAAGATCATCCGAAGAACGTCCGGATCCGTGATGATATCGAAGTCGAGCGCGGTCAGCTCAACGGAGATCGAATGCGGTTCGGGCAGGAGCTGCCGCCAGCGGTCGAGCACCGACTCCACCCAGGTCTGCAGGTGGATGCGGCGCCAACGCAGATCGTTCGGGCGGCCCTCCCAGCGGGTCGTCTCGAGCAAGGTCGAGACTTCCTGTTTCAGTCGGCCAAGTTCTTGATCGAAGGATTTCCACAGAC
>JBEIOW010000173.1:0-5206 GCA_040377385.1 Bacteriovoracaceae bacterium
CGGTACGCTCGATCTATCTCCATGGTTGTTACACGGGAACGCGCAATGCTTTCCGTGCCTGGAAGCACTTATTTCCGAAGACGGTTCTTCGCGCAGGATTCGACGGAATGGCGCCCGGGTGGAATCGGCCCGTCATGCAGTCCTATATCAAGAATGTCCTGCTTAATGAGAAGAAGCTCGTCGCGGCGGCGGATCTGGCAACACTCAAGCGCACGCTGGGGCAGATCGGGAGCGCGCGCGACGTTGGCTGCTCTGTGGAGACCTGCGCAGGCTTTTGGGTGAACTCTCGTGGTGAAGCGATGAACATCGGCGAGCGCGAGCGGCGCTGTCCGGCCAGCTTCTTCTCCAGCTTTCACGTATCCAGCGGGAGCGCCTATAAACAATCCCACGGCGCCCTTTTAAAATCCTATCTGAACTACGTACAGCTGGGTGAGGGCTTCACAGAGGTTCCGGCAGATACGAAATCTAGCCCCCTTCGTACGCTCTATACGACGCTTCGGGCTTACGAAGATTGTGATGAAGAGTTCGCTGAGAACGGACTGCCTAGCCCGGGCTCTTTGTTGATGTTGATCTTCAACCGGGACGTGCGGAAGAATTTCCAGCTCTATTTCGCAAACGATTTAGCCTCCCTTCGCGCAGCCGGCATTAGTGTGGGGGATCTGAATTCCGCGGATCGTAGAGCGTGGTATGACGCCGCCATTCGCATCGGAAACGCCTCTGCTGATTCAGCCCAATCGGAAGCAGTCCAAAAAATCGCCGCTCGTGTCGCGTCGGGGATGTTTAATCTCGTGATCGAACCCACGACCGGCTGTCCCCCTTTGAATTGGCATGAAACGCGGGCTTCGCGTTCACTTCTTGCTCCGCCTTCGCCGAAGTGCTTCGGCACTTTGTAAGGATCTCCTGAAAGAGCGAAGTCTCCGGACCTTCTGTCGAAAGCCCGGAGACTTCTGCGAAAGGCGCGCACAGGGGGAGAGAGTCCCGCGCCGCGCCTCAGGGTTTAGTTCACCTGGATGGGGATCTTGCGCGGTTTGGCGCTCTCCGATTTGGGGAGAGTCAACGTCAGGACCCCTTCCCGGTATTGCGCATTGACGCGAGCGGCGTCGATATCCTTAGGCAGCGTGAATCTGCGCTCGAAGGTTCCGAACGCGCGCTCGACGAAGTGGAGGTCTTTGTCTGAGTTTTCTGTCTCGCGCTGGCGGGATCCAGAAACGAGCAGCTGCTGATCCTCAATCTGGATCGTGACGGATTCCTTCGGCACTCCAGGCAGATCCATCAGGATCCGGTATTCCTGGTTAGTTTCTTCCACGTCGCACGCGGGCTGAAAGGCGCGCTCTTCGGGCCAAGCGCTTCCGAAATTCAGCAATCCGCGGCTGAAGAAGGGATCAAAAATACGGTCGACGCGCCGGGCGCGATTGAAGGGACTAAGATAAGAAAGTTCATGAGTCATAAACAGTTCCTCCTACTCCCGTAAAAATGGGAGCGGGTTGGAAACTGTCAAGTGCCAGCCTATTTAGGGGTGCGCTTAGTCGTCCGTAGTTAAGCCGTCAAAGACGAATCCTGGCTCAGCCGTCGCAGGTCCGGTATCAGCAGTGGACTCTGTGCCAGATGCGCGGACGGACTTGGTCCGCTCCCACATCCGCGGGTGCCACATCATTCCAGTGGTCAGGATCTTCTGGTTTTCGGAGTAGCGAATTCCGCAGTCGCGCGGGAAGGGAATGTTGGGGCATCCGCTCGTGCTGAAGAAGGCGTATTTGTAGCCCATGCCGCCTTGGCCTCTCGCGGATCTTCCCTGCGCCGAGTAGTACTTGAAGCCCGCGACTTCTGGAGACCATTCCGGAAGCTCGTTTCCGTGCTTGTCCAGGTAGCTCAGGAACAATACCGCGTGTCCGGTACCGTTGGTTCGGTTGAAGTTGATGAAGCTCCCAGGGTGGAGCTCCTTGAACGAGACCTTCTCACCCATACCGAACTTCGTCACCGCATCGGCGGTTCCGTAGGAAGCCAGCGAGCTACTCACCCAGATATGCGCCTTGATGTCGTTCCGGCCGAAGCCGCCCCAGCTCCGAAAGGGCAAATGTTCGAAGACCGTACGATCCCCAGTCTCTTCGACGTAGAGATTGAAGGCGGTCACGATCACTTCCAGCATCGCGGCCACGCACATCGTCTTCGCGCCACGGGTTGCTTTTAGAAACCCGTAATTGCTGAAGGGAAGATCATGGGTGAATTGCGCGCGGATATCGTAGCCAAGCATTCCGTAACGCGCATGAATCAGCTCGGTCGCGCGCACGAGGTAAGAGTGGAAGCCTGAGCCGTCATTCTGTGGCGTGGGGTTCTCCGCGATTTGAATAGTAAATTTTTTCTCGATCTTTTGTACACCCCGCAAGAAGCCCACGATGCTGAGGGTCGCCTCGCCGAGTCTGCCAGCCGGCAGCGACACAGAAAGTGAGCCACGAATAGGTGCGGGCGCCTCTGCGAGGACTTCGCCGTCCAGAAAGGCTTGGACTGAGTCGAGGCGCTCAGAGTTAACGGTGAGGCGGAGAGGATGTCCAGATCGCACGATCTGCCCAGTGCGGACGCCCGTCACCGTGAGTGTTGGTCCGACAATCACATCAAAAGGGCGAGAAAATTGCGCGAGGCGATTCCCTTGGATGTCGTAGGCGCGGATTTCGAGCGTTCTGCGCTCTGCTGGGGTGTTGAACTGATGTCGGATTTCAAAACGCGAGTCCGAACCCACCGAAGCTTGCGCGAAATTCCATTGGCCGTCCGCCCAGAACTCCACGCGCGAAGCTCCGGGTGCTTCGCCGCCGATTGCATCGGCGACCGTGGTGTAAAACACTCCGTCTCCGGGAAAGCGGTCGACGTTGATCTCGGCGAAGGCACTCGCGCTGAGCGACAGGACCGACAGAAGGATGACTCCCGGCTTTGCGAATCCAGAATTAAATAGCATGTATGTAATCCTAGTAGCCGCGGTCCGGTGAAGCTGTAACAGAAGTGGATTTGAGCAGTATTATTGGATTTCTTCGGTCAGGAATAAATGAGGTGCACAGCGTAAGAAGACCGAAATTGTGGGGCTAAATGGGCATGAGGGTGACCCCAAATAGTTGATTGTTTCGCCCCGAGTTATCTGCGTTTTTTTATAACGCCCCATGCCGCTAGAGCCTACAACTGACCAAGACTTAGACGGTGTTCTGGTGGCTCGTGAATGCGAAGCCCGCGTAACTCATCGTCAAATCAAGTTAACGCATTATGGCAAAGAATCTGCACACGGGACTCCGCGGAAGTGAGTTGCTCTATGCAGGACGTATTTCGAAAAGCCTTCAAAGATTCTCTCTTAGCGACTCTCGCTTGGAGTGCGGTGGCGGCTTCGTCGTCCTATGCGGATCTCGGGGTTCTGAACCATGATCTCGACCCGATTCTTCTGCGTTTTGGTGCTGGCGCTCCCGGCGGCACGTCAGGTGATGTTGGCCGTGCCTTGCAGCCTGCGCCAGAAAACTGCACGACCGACCCTGCGGTCACGAGCGGAGGACCGTCCGCGGGTTCTGCTCCCGAAGTTCAACAGCTGACCACCGTCGATGCATTGGTGGAATGGGCGCGCACCCACCAGTCCGAATTTCTTCCCAATCCAAATGACTCCGCGGAGGAGAAGCGGCGCAAGCACCAGCTTCGCTATCAACTCTCCATGCGGTTGGACATTCTTTATAGGCAAGAGCATGCCGGCACGGTCAATACGACTGATCAGGTGGATCAGGAAGATCTGTGGCGGATCTCCCGCACCCTTCAACGCAAGGGAGTGTCGGCCGAATCGTACCGCAATCGAATTCTAGAGACGCTCAAGGTCGCTAACTTCAGCATGTCCTCTTCGGACGTCGTGAAGAAAGCCGAGGCCTATACGCAAAGCCTGATTTCCAAGGGTGTCCGTTACCGTTTCGGTGGTGAGAGCCTGCGCGGGATGGACTGCAGCGGATTCATTATCAATCTCGCGGAAGTCGCCGCTGACGTCGCGATCGCTCGCACTACCGTCACGATTCGCAACCAGATCCGCGGAATGCGCGACGATCAGGGAAAAAAGATTGCCGTGAATGACCCACGACAGATTCCAGTCGGAGAGATTCACGTACTTGCCTATGGATCCGGCTCCACGCGGAGAGGGCGCTGGCCGTTCCATACGGTCGCACTGCTTCGCTATCCGGACGGGACCGTGAAAGTGTTCGAGTCGACCCGCCGAGGCAGTCGTAATGGTCCGAAGGCGCGCAACTATTCGAGTATCGACAAGTTCTTACGTGAGCGCGGTATTCTTCGTGGGAATAGGATCGCGAAGAATCCTGCCGCCGCTTCGCTCGATAAAATGCACGATGCGCAGAATCGCAACGGCGGTTGAAACGTCTAGCTCCGAGTGCGAGGATGTCGCCTTATGACGTCCTTTCCTTCAGTCGCGCTCGCTTATCTTCATCTGTTGAGCATCGGGCTGACGGTGAGTTTCATCGTGGCTGAGGCGACGCTCTATCGTGCGCGGATGTCCGCCGAAAGGGCTCGGCTGATCCAGAAACTCGATATGGGCTACTTCGTCGCGGCGATGCTGATCCTGGCGACGGGCTTCACTCGCGCGCTCTGGCTGGAGAAAGGTTGGCCCTATTATTGGGGCAATGTCTTCTTCCACCTCAAGCTGGGAGCGTACTTGCTTTGGGCGCTCGCGTCGCTCGTACCGACATTCCACTTCTTGGGTTGGAGCAAGAGGCTGGTTCAAGGGAGTGCATCGATCGAGATTGAGCCCATTCAGTTTCGTCGAGTTCGAGCCTTCATTTGGCTTCAACTGGGTCTGGCCTGCCTGGTGCCGCTCTTCGCCGTCTTGATGGCTCGGGGTTATGGCTTCATGGCTTCGGGCTCTGGACAGTAAGCGCCGTTCTGGCGGCTCCTCACGTCTGTTCTCTCATTGAGATCACAATCCGCTCGAAGACCGCGGTTTAATCCAGGACATCGTAACTCAATGCGTTATAAGTATCCCACGCCCGTGGCCTACCTAGCCATTTAACCCTGTTCGCAAATCTGCTGCCTCGTTGGCAGTAAGGAGATTTCACAATGAAAATCATGATTTTGACCGCTCTTGCCATTCTCTCTTCGACCTCTTCCTTCGCAAACGACTCCGCGGTCGCAGCGATTCAGGTCGACCAGATTCGGTCGCGCGCATTGCCCAATAATATCGAAACGCCAG
>JBEIOW010000048.1:0-8873 GCA_040377385.1 Bacteriovoracaceae bacterium
CCGCTTCGGTCACGGGTTCGCCGAGGTAGTCTTCCGCGGTCTGTTTCATTTTCTGGAGGATCAGCGCGGAGATCTCTTGAGGAGAGTACTCCTTGTCGCCGACTTTCACCCAGGCGTCGTGGTTCTTAGCTTCCGCGATTTTGAACGGCGCGACTTTCAGGAACTCCGCGACTTCCGGAGAAGTAAATTTGCGGCCGATCAGGCGCTTGGCTTCGAACACCGTTTTTTCCGGGTTCGTGACGGCCTGGCGCTTGGCGGACTGACCGACGAGCTTCTCGCCCGAAGCGGCGAAGCCGACGATGGATGGGGTCGTGCGGCCGCCTTCGGCGTTTTCGATGACCTTAGGTTCGCCGCCCTCGAGGACGGAGACGCAGGAGTTGGTGGTTCCGAGGTCGATTCCGATGATTTTTCCCATGGCGTTCAATTCCTTCTTTCAATGACAAAAATGGGTGCAAAAAAGCGTTCGTCAAATGGTCAGGTTCAAATGAACCGAATCAATTCTTAGCCGCGCTCACAATGACGCGGGCCGGGCGCAACAGGCGACCGTGCAGAGTATAGCCCTTGAGTTCCTCGCGCAGGATCGTGCCGCTCGGAAGATCCGAGGGTTCCGTGCCTACGGCTTCGTGATGGTGAGGGTCAAAGGGGGTGTCTTTCGTCGCGATCGGCTGCACACCTTGCTTGGAGAGTGTGCTGTGGAACTGCGAAAGGACCATTTTCAGGCCTTCGAGAAGGTTTTTGTCGGTCTCGGGCGCTGAGAAATGCAGCGCGCGCTCGAGGTTATCCACACCCAAGAGGAGGTCGCGGGCGAGGTTTTCCCAGCCGAACTTGAGGAGATCCGAGCGCTCTTTCACGACGCGCTTTTTGAAATTGTCGAAGTCGGCGTAGAGGTAGAGGTACTTCTGCTCTTTTTCCTTCACCTGCGCTTCGAGCTCAGCGATGCGTCCGGCCTCGGCAGTCGCCGAAGCCTCCGGAGTCAGATCAGCCGCATCTTCCGCGTTCGCGGGATGGATGGGCGTGGCTTGGGATTCGGTCGAGTTCAAAATCAGTCCCTCCAAGTCAAATCAATCAGGTGGGTTCAAATGGGAATGAGGAGTTGAGTCCTTACCTTGAACAATGGGGTCGGTTCCAGCCCCGTCAATCGACCCAAAGTGAAAATATCCACATTTAAACTAACTTAATTGATGACCTCTGGCTTGGCTCTGGATGGCCCTCGCCGGGGAGGGGGAAGCCCCTGATTACCCGCTGAGTGCGGTAATCACGCTATCGGAGAGCGCCATGCCTCGTGCGGTGAGTCGAAAACGACCATCGCGCTGCGGATGCCGCTCTAGCAGGCCATCCTTTTGGAAGTGCTCGGCCCGTTTCTTACGGAGATCCGAATCCAGCCAATCCGTCGGAAATCCCTCTGCCAGGCGCAGGGCTAACATCCAGCGTTCGAGCTCTTCCTGTCGGGAATCGAGGTGCTCTTCTTGCTCGCGGGGGAGGCGGTTTTCCTGAGTCAGGATCGACGCGTACTTGTGCAGGGAAGAGACGTTCTTCCAACGGCGCTTGCCGATTTGGTCAAAGGAGTGCGCGGAAGGACCTAAGCCGAGATAGGCGTCGCCCTTCCAGTAGGCGAGATTGTGGCGCGCCTCTCGGCCCGGACGCGCAAAATTGGAGATCTCGTAGTGGTCAAATCCGCGCTCCGTCATCCAGCGATCGATCCAGAGAAGGTGGGCGAGTTGCTCCTCATCCTGGGGGAGGTCTTTGTACATGCGGTGGTGGGGGGGGAGCGTGAGCAGATAACAGCTCAAATGCGTGATCGGGAAGGCCGTCAACCGCTCCAGCGCTTCGGTGAGGTGCGCTTGGGTTTGTCCGGGGACACCACAGAGCAGGTCGACGCTGACGTTCGTAAAACCGGCGGCGAAGAGGTTCTCCAGTGCCTGGATAGCGCGATCGCGAGAGTGGACCCGCCCGAGACGAAGCAGGAGCTCATCATTCATCGCCTGAACGCCCATGCTGACGCGGTTCACCCCCAGCTTCCGGTAGCCCTGTAGGGTCTCAAGCTCGACGGAGGAGGGGTTGGCCTCCATCGTCCATTCGGTTGTCGGCGTCACGCGATCCTGGAGCCGAAGCGGTTCGAGCGCGCGTTCCATTTCCTCCGGTGGTGTCATGCTGGGAGTACCGCCGCCGAAGAATATCGTTTGGATTGTCGGAGCCAACGCGCCGGCGCTCAGCTCGGCTTCACGACGGAGGGCCTGGGCGAAGAGGGGCGCGTCGCCGTCCCGCGTCTTCTCCCGTCCGAGCGAGTAGAAGTCGCAGTAATGACACTTCGTCTCACAGAAGGGGAAATGGACGTAAAGTGAGGCAAAGCCACCCATGCCCAGGGCCTTAGCATATTCCCCGCAAGCGGTCAGTGACAGCGGCGTGCAGGGTCCCTACACTAGGAGCGATGGCAAAATTTCATCGTCCCCAAATCACGCGTCTCTCCAACGGAATCCCAGTCGTGCTTCAGCACTATGACGGAACGGCGGCCGCCTCCTATTGGTGGATCAAGAGCGGCAGTACGGACGAACTCCCGAACGAAGAAGGCTTCGCGCACTTTCTTGAGCACATGCTCTTCAAGGATGCGGCGGCCAAGGAAACCGGTCGCGCTTCGACCGGCCAGATGGCGCTTGCGATTGAGTCGCTCGGCGGCGACGTCAACGCCTACACCTCGTTTGACCAGACGGTTTACCACGTCACCTGCGCCGCCCAGCATTGGGAGCGCGTGCTCGACGTGTGGTCGCCGATCGCCAAGCCACAGCGTTTCTTGAAGGACGACTTCAAGCGCGAGCGCGAGGTCATCTTGGAAGAACTACGCAAAGGAAAAGACAGCCCTTCGCGTCTCCTGTTTGAAAGGCTTTTTGAGCGCACGTTCCCGCGCCATCCCTACGGTCGTCCGGTCATCGGCTTCGAAAAGACCCTGAAGAAAGCCACGCTCGCGCAGCTCGAGAGTTACTACAAACGGAACTACGTCTCTTCGAAGATGGGTCTGCTTTTGGTGGGTCCGTTCGATGAGGCCCGCAAGGCGCGCATCCTGAAGATCGCCGAAAAGCGTTTCGGCAAGGCCGTCTTGCCCGTTCGTCCCGCTCCCACAAAAGGCCCGAGCCGCAAGGTGCACGAGCGCACGGCGATGCACATCGAGTTTTGCTCGTTTGATGTTCAGACGCCGACGCTCGCGCTCGCGTTCCAGGCGCCGGGATTTGGACATCCGGATCTGCCGGCGCTGGACCTCGCCTCAAGCGTGCTTGGCTCCGGAGAACTTTCTCGGCTCTATCAGCGCCTCTTCTATCAGGAGTCGCTCGTGACCGACGCGAGTGGTGGTCTTTACGTTCCCCATGACGCCGGAATGCTCTACTTCCAAGCCGAGATGGATGACGTCGCGAAGATTCCGCGCGCGACCGAGATGATTCTCGAGGAGCTTCGCCGCCTACGCGACGAAGGCCCGACTCAAGAAGAACTTGAGCGTGTTCTCGTCAACGCAGAGAGTGAGAAACTTTACGCGACTCAGACTGCCGACGGCCTGGCTTCGCGCTTAGGGTTTTTGCAGTTCACGATGGGTGATCTGCAGTTCGATCAAACCTATCTCGACGAGCTTCGTAGCGTGGATCGCGATCAGGTGAGACGAGTGCTCAGAGAGCATTTGAATCCGAACAAACTCAGCTGCGTCGCGCTCCTGCCCAAAAAAGCCGAGAAACCAGACCAGAAGGCGCTCCGCGCGATTCTGGAAAAGGGACTCGAAGGGAACGCGGGCGCCGCGAAGCCTTCCGGAAAAACGTCAAAAAGTGGCGCGATTGCTGGTCTCGTTGCCCGCTCGGGTCCTGAGTTCTTCGAAACGGAATCGGGAATCCGCGTCACCTACCACGAGCGCCCGCAGTCGCACGCGATGTCGATTTATGTGTCGGCGCTCGGGGGTTTGCGTCTCGAAGTCGCCGATCCGTTGGGCTCCGCCGATGAGGACTGCGGCGCGAGTCACTTGCTCTCGATGACCTGGACCAAGGGGACCGCGCTCAAGGACGCGCGCAAGATTGCCTCGATCGTCGAGGGCTCGGCCGCAGGCATCGACGGGTTTTCTGGGCGCAACTCGCTCGGACTTTCGATGTCGGGCCTCGCGCGGGACTGGAACAAGCTTTCTGCGCTTTTCACTGAAGTGCTGGTTCACCCGATTTTCCCCGAAGCCGAGCTCGAGCATTCGAAGCGTGTGACCGAAGATACGATTCGCGGGATCGAGGACCATACTTCGCAGCTTTGCTCGCGTCTCTTCCTCGAAACTCTCTACGAAAAGCACCCGTACGGTCGCATGTCGATGGGGACGCTCGAAAGCGTACGCGCGCTGGATGCGGAGAAGATCCGTCGCTATCATCGCCGCTGGATTCGCCCGGAGCGCCTCTCGGTCAGTGTCGTCGGCAACGTCAAGCGAGCCGACCTCCAGTCGTGGCTCGCCGAATTGGATCGTGAGCTGCAGCGGTTTGCTGCTCAACATCCGCAGAAGGGAACCGACCCGAAAATCGAATCGGAGCCTGGTCTCCGCGCTCCTCGCTGGGTCGAGCGCAAGCTGGGTCGCGAACAGGTCCATCTTCTCGTCGGTAATCTCGGTGTCTCGATGTTCTCGGACGATCGGCTTCCGCTTCAAGTTTTGAACACGATTCTGGGTGGACAAAGCGGGCGCCTCTTCATTGAGCTTCGCGAGAAGAAGTCGCTCGCTTACACGGTCGCACCCTCCCAGTTTGACGGGATGGAAGACGGTTATCTCGCGACGTACATCGCCTCTGCTCCGCAGAAGAAGCAGGAGGCGCTCGATGGCATCAAGAAGGTGCTCGAGACTCTCGCGGCCAAGGGTCCGACCGAAAAGGAAATGGAGCGCGCACGTCAGTACCATCTCGGACGCCGAGCGATGGACCTGCAAAGCGATTCTTCTCTCGCGTCGACCTACAATTTGGAACGTCTCTACGGCTTGCCCTACCTCACGGATGCCGAAGTCGAAGCCAAGTTGAAGCGCCTCACCGCGCGCCAGTTGCGTGAGGTTTGCCAGAAGTATTGGGTCGACCGCGAGACGGTCACCAGCACGGTCGGCTGATTACTTCTTCGCGGAAGGTGTCGCGGAGGGGGTGGGCGCGGGGTCAGACGACTCCGCTTCTACGTCGTCTTCGTAAAGCTCGGAGACGCAATCGTATTTAAGTCCAAGCCTCTGAATCGTCCGGTGGTAGTCCTCTTCCGGATAGGGTTCGAGCACGCCATCGAGCGCGGTCGTCAGCTTCTCGATGAAAGCCACGTCCCACTTGGCGACTTTGAGTTCCTTGTTCGAAACCATTCGCAATGTCGCTTCGAGGCGTTCCTTCTCCACCGCGTTGAGCTGCTTGATCAGCGCTTCGCGGATCGGGACGAGGGACTTTGCTTTTTTGGCCGCTGGCACCGCCTCGTGGAAACGTACTTGCTGCTCGACGCGCTTGAGAAGGCGCTCGCGGTAGAGGTCCAGGGCGTTCGGAATGTCGGTCGAAGCTTGCAGGAGCTTCACGGCTTCGCGGCTCGGCTCGAGCGGCTGTTGCGGCGGAATGCGTTCGGGACCGATGGCGTGAATGCGAGTGAGTACGGCCGCATCCCACGGACCACTCAGTTTGCAGTCGCCGCTGAAAAGCTTCACGCTGATCTCGACCGTACGTTTGAGCGGCTGCACGCGATCGGCGGCGCGCGCGTGTTCCTCTCCCCCAAGAAGGATTGCCGCAGCCGCGGCAAAACGAGCCACGTGACCGGCCACGTGAGTGGGGAGAGGCGCGGGGCGAGTGGGGGTTATACGGGCTTTCAGCGTCATGGTTCTGTCGGTTTTGACACGTCCACGATCTCCTTTAAACTAGATAATAGAGAGGGGAGCGTTCCAAAGATGTCACGTAAGGCTTCCGTTAAATCTAAGGCCGCGTCACCCGCGTCTAAACCCTCATTGACCTTGGTTTCAGAGCCGGACGCCTATTTCCACGAGCTGATTCAATCCGCTTTTGGCCGGCAAAAAGTCGAGGCGCAGCCGGAGACCGCTTTTTATCTCGTGAAGCTCCTGGGTCGTTTTCTTACGACCGATCGCCTCTACTCCCGCGATGCCGAGGGGCACGTGAAGGAAGAACCCATCGCGCTCCTATTGAAAGAAGCGATCGAAGCCCCGCAGGTCGAGCAGCAGCGTGTTCTCTTTCGCCAGGCGGGAGATGTCTCGCTGTATACGGCCGGGTATTTTCAGGACAGCTTGACCCGCAAGCTCGTGGATGTCGGATATTACATCGAACTGGGTGGCAAAGCTTACCAACTCGTGGCCGAGCGAGCGGAAGAGCGCACGCTCCGCGGGCTCTACGCTGAGCTCGCCGAGAAATTCGCGAAGTTCGTCGACGTGCTCGCCGAGGTGAGCGACCTCACCACGCCAAAAACCGAGAAGGACTTGCTTCGTATCTACGAACTCTGGTCTCGGACGGGTAGCGAACGCGCCGCGAAGATTCTCCAGCAGGCAGGGATCACGACCGTGCCTGGCGGGAAAAAGGGCGTTCAGCAGTCTTAAAAATCAAACCCGCTATTGGATGAAAACGCGGGACATCTTGTCGCCGATCGCGATCTTGCGCACGACGTCCATGCCTTCGATCACCTGACCGAAGACCGTGTACTTGCGGTCCAGGTCCGGCTGCGGTCCGAGCGTGATGTAGAACTGCGAATCCGCTGAATCCGGGTCCTGTGTGCGCGCCATCGCGAGCGTGCCTTCTACATGTTTTCGCTCGTTGAACTCCGCCGAAAGCTTCGTGCCCGTACCCCCGCGTCCCGTGCCCTGGGGATCTCCGCCCTGGATTACGAAGCCCGGCTCCACGCGGTGGAAAGTAAGACCATTGTAGAAGCCGGCCTGAACGAGCTCGACGATGCGATTCACCGTGTTCGGCGCTTCTTGAGGGTAGAGCTTGAACTTGATGAGGCCTTTTTCGGTTTGGATGACGATCGTCGTCCGCGAAAGGCCATTGGAATCCGGCGTGAGGTCCACGGCGCCGGAGGGATTCTCTGGGCCGGTCTCGGGCGCACCGATCTCGGGGAGTTGGCTCGTATCGGGTTCTCCGGCGATCCCGTTCTCCGCGATGTTCGGGTTGGATGAGGGGACGGCGGAAACCTCGGGCGCAGGGTCAGAAGCGGATCGATTCGTCCGCACCCAGTAAGTGCCGGCTCCACCGATCACCACCAAAGCCGCGCCGAATCCGAGAATCCACTTCTTAGCTGACATGATAGAGTCATCTTATCTCCGAGGGTTCATGGCTCAAGAGGATTCTGTCCGCCGCATGAGTGTTTACGATCACCTGGACGAACTGCGTGTTCGTCTCATGCGCGCGGTCGGCGTTTTTTTCGTGGGTTTTTTGGTCGTTTACGGTGTTGGCGTAGAGCCGATCATGGAGTTTTTGCGGAGGCCGCTCTACGACGCTCTCCCACCCGAGCAGCACAAACTCTACTTCACGAGCCTTTTTGAGAACTTTCTGACCCATCTCAAGATCGCGGGCTATTCTTCGCTCTTCCTTTTTGCCCCGTACTTTTTCTGGGAGCTCTGGAGCTTCATTGCGCCGGGCCTTTATCCGAAGGAGCGGAAGCTCGTGATGCCGTTCATCACGGCGGCGACCTTTTTCTTCATCGCGGGAGCGGCCTTCGCCTATTACATCCTGTTCCCAGTGGGTTTTAAGTTCTTCGTGACCTACGGCGGGTTGACCGATGTCCCCATGCTCACGATCGGCAGCTACTACTCCACCACCCTTCGGCTCTTGCTCTTGTTCGGGCTTTCCTTTGAGATGCCGGTCCTGATCGTGCTCTTGGGTTTTTTGGGGGTGGTGGATGCTAAATTCCTCCGAGAGCACCGCCGGGGAGCGATCATCTTCATCACCGTGATTGCGGCCCTTTTTGCCCCCCCGGACGCGATTTCCATGCTGATTCTCGGGTTTCCCCTGGTCCTGATGTACGAGGGTTCGATCTGGGTGGTGCAGTGGCTGGGCGTCCGCAGAGCTCGTTACCGAGCCCAGGAAGCCGCCGAAGCCGCCCATGCGGACGCCATTCGGTCTTCTGGGGACCCCTCTGAACCGGAAGACCCCCTGCGCGGCGAGTCGCGCTAGGCCAGAGCGCTGAGTCAAGGCCTTGAGTCTTGGCCTATCCCTGTGTTAGTCACCTCTCTTTCCTTGCTCGGACAATAGGGTTTGGGCTTCCGTAGAGCGCCTCGGGCGAGCTGCCGGAAATCACAGGGAAAGCATTTTCGGAGGTTCGAATTTAATGTCCGCTTCTCAACAGATCCCTACGCCAGGCTTTGAAACCACGTTCATCACCCGCGGCGAGATGGCCGACGACGCGCTTAAAGCGCTGCAAGAAAAACTCAATGGCGTGGTCACCAGCTTCGGCGGCGAACTCATCCTCAATGAGGACTGGGGCAAGCGCCGTCTGACGTACCCGATCGAAAAAGAGACCCGCGGCCAGTACACCTACATGGCGTACACCGGCAAAGGCGACGTCGTTCACGAGATCGAGCGTAACCTCCGCCTCCACGACCACGTCCTTCGCTTCCTCTCCGTCAGCCTCGGCAAAGAGTTCGACGGCGAAAACTTCAAGAAGCACCGCGAAGAGATGAAAGCCGCCGCTAAACGCCGCGAAGAAGAGCGCGAAGCTCGCCGCGAAGAGCGCGCTGCCGAGCGCCGCGCCTCGCAGGGCGATCGTCCTTCGTATCGCGATCACTCCCGTGACCGCGACGCGGGCGGCGATGAAGGTTCGCACGGCTGATTTTCTGCGGAAATAAAGGCCAATGACCGATTCTACGGGACCCCAGCAGCCGGCTCGTTCTCAGACGAGCTTGCTCGCTTGGGTCCCGTTTC
>JBEIOW010000311.1:0-3570 GCA_040377385.1 Bacteriovoracaceae bacterium
CGGGAGTCAGCGTGCCACGTTCCACCAAAGGTCTCCCCGCCGCGCGTCCCGCTGAAGGAACCTCCACAGTTTAGCGTCGTAGTGGAGATTCGACCGGACCGGCGGAGCGTGCTCCACCGTTTCGTGGAAGGTTTCGGGGGCGGAGTCGAGCTCCACGCCCGGGAGTGATTCGATCGCGCGGATTCTGGAGTCGGTGCGAGGCAGGACATGGACATTCACGCAACGGAGCACGACCGCAGGTGAGGCAATGCGGCGGAAAATCTTCGTCAGCGTTCCGCTACCGACGGGGAGCCACAGCCGATGGGGTTCGCCGCCCGCCGACGAGCGAATTCGATCCCATTCAGTCCGGAGCGCGGCTTCGAGATGGTGATGGAAACTGGGGGCGTCGAGGCCCAAAGGGATCTTGTGGCGATCGGTGGACTCCTTCGCCCACTTTTCCGCTGAGAGCTCCGCTTCGCTGAGCGTTTTGAAGAGTCGAGTCTCCGCGCCGAATGAGCGAGCAAGCTCGGTGAACGCATGCGAGCCCCCCGAGGGGGACTCTTCGCAAAAGAGAATGAAAGTCGCTCCAATCTCTTGGCAAGCGCGCGCGAGCGCGACTTGGGCGTAGCCGCAAAACGGACTTGCGTAGGCAAAGGCGCGAAAGCCTATGACTTGGAGATCTTGAAGATAGGGGATGGCTCCTCGCTGCTTGGTGCCGCCGTCCAGCAGGTCGTCGCGCGCGACACGGACCTCTCCGTGCAGCGTGGTCAACTGATCGATGATGATGGGGGGGGAGTGGGGCGAGGCCATGGCCGGATCTTAGGTGAGAGGCCTAAGTCCGGCCACGAACCCCTTCTCGTCAATTTGATGGGTTTTGAGGTGAATCAGGTCCCGACCTGAAGGTAGGCCTGGGATCCGGGCTTCGAGCTGCCTTTGCGTAGGTGGTCTTCGCGCAGGCGTTCGAACTCGAGGCCCAATTCTTTCAGGTCTTCATCGGCGAGAGCTTTCTTCACCGCGGTGAAGAGCTCCTCTTCTTCTTCCTTGAGATGATGGTCCAACGACTCGGACAGAACTTCGAATTTTGCGGTCCATTTTTCTTCGGTGACAGGAAGTTCGCTCAGCTCGCCGAGAAGGAAGTCCGCGACGTGATGCTCTTCGTACCCTTCCAGCACGAGTTCGCGAGCCTTTTGACCGTTTTCTGGCACCTTTTCGCCCGTGAAGCGTGAATAGAGCGAGTTTTCTTCGGCGTAAGTGTGCGCTTCAAGCAGCGCGTGGAGCTCGGCAAAAAGTGTTTCGCGGGTCTTCTCCGCCCGTTCGGTCGTCGCTTTGATTTTGTCACAAAGCCCGCGGATCGATTGGTGATCGTTCTTAATCAGGGTCAGTACGCTTTTCATGAAGGGTCCTTCGTCATGGAATGGAGAGTGATAGGGAAGGACCCGCGCGGCCGTTGCGGGCGCGCGCGGGTGATCCGGCGATTCCTTCACCTCAAGTAATTACATGAGGCGTTTGGTGCTGCGGCCGGGCAGCAAGCCAAAGACCGCGCTGATGATCGCGAGGATCAAGAACACGAACAGGAGCAGCTTGCCGGCTTCCATTGAAACCCCGGCGATGCCGTTGGCTCCAAGGGCGATGGCGATGAGTGCGAGTACGAAAAAGGCGAGTGCGGCGCGTAGCATAGGGAATCCTCCGGTTAGGTCGGTTCACTGGCGATAGTGCCGAGAACCTATAGACAGAGGGGGAGCAACGCGTGTGCCGGGGCAGTTTGGTGCAGCTAGGCCGCGCACCCGCGCCTGGCTGGCGCGAAATGACCGGTTTCCATAACCGCGATATTCAAATTTCAATAATGAGAACGGATCTCATTATTGAATTGACGTTTTGCACTGCTCTGCGTAATCGGAAAACTCCGAGATCTCGATGGGAACCAGGGGTTCTGTTGAAAGGGACAGTCGATGCGCATGCGTGAGTGGATTCTGATGGGACTCTTTGGCGGGGCGGTGGGGGTGGGGCTGACGTCTTTTGCGTTCGCGGCTCCGAAGGCCGCGTCGGTCGCGATTCCCGCTGAACTCGGCAAGCAAGTCGTCACTCGTTATACCGAGATCGTGACCAGCGCTTATGCGGACGCCCTGGAGTCGGGACGGGCCTTGCGCAAAAGCCTCGATGGGTTTGTCGCAAATCCTACCGCGGAGTCGCTCGCGGCTGCCCGCGCTGCCTGGAAGACGGCACGCGACGCCTACGGCGTGACCGAGGCGTTTCGATTCTACGGCGGCCCGATCGATGATCCTGAGAACGGCCCTGAAGGCCTGATGAACGCGTGGCCCCTGGATGAGTCGTACTTGGACTACGTGAAGGGCGACGCGGGCGCGGGCCTCATTCAGCACGCGGACAAGTTCCCTAAGATCACCCAGGAACTCTTGCTCTCCCTCAATGAAAAAGACGGCGAGAAAAACATTTCGACGGGTTACCACGCGATCGAGTTCCTGCTCTGGGGGCAAGACTTCATCCTTGGTCAGCCCGGGCAACGGACGCATGCGGACTACGTGGTGAAGGGGGCTGCGACACCGGCTGCCAGCAAATCCGCCGAGCGCCGTGGTCAGGTGCTGAGGCTTCTTGGAGAAATTCTGGAAGGGCATCTCGCGGCGGTCGCGAAGGAATGGGCTCCCGGAAAGTCGGGCAACTATGCCGATCGCCTTCGCAAGGAACCGCTCAACGAAAGCCTCCGTAAGATCTATACCGGCGTGGTCAACCTCAGCATCGATGAGATGGCGGGTGAGCGGATGACCGTCCCACTCGAGAAGAGCGACCAAGAGAATGAGCAGTCTTGCTTCAGCGATTACACGGTCGCCGACATGATTTCCAATCAGCGCGGGGTGCTTGCTGTCTATTCTGGCCGCTGGAAGGACACCGAAGGCCCGGGCCTGCATGCGCTCGGTCTCGTCGTGGATCCCGCTCTCGCCAAGAAAACGGAGTCCCAGCTCAACGCCGCGATGGCGGCGCTGAAAAAAATGCCTCAGAACTTCGACGAAGTGATCGCGGCTAAGAAATCCGCTCCTTCGCGGAAAGCCGCGATGAAGACGATCACGTTGCTTGAAGATCAGGCTAAGTGGATGGCAAAGGCCGGGCTGAAGATGGGACTGGAGCTGAATATCCAAGAATGACGAAACGGAGTGGGATCGCCTCTCTAGCGGTCGGGTTGGCATTCGTGCTCGGGACGGCAGTTCCGAGTATCGCCGGCACCGCTCTGTCGTCTGCTTCTGGTCTAGAGCCGATTCCCAAGCTCATCGGAGGGAAGGGTTCGGTCGTCGCGCGCGGCGCTGATGCGTTCTCTCTGCCGATGTCCAACTCCACCCGCGCGAACCGACGCAGCTTTGTCATCGGCAACTCGGCCTTCAAGGAAAACTGGGTCGCGACTCCGGCTTCGGTGAAGTCACGCCAAGGACTGGGTCCGATATTCAACGCGCAGAGCTGCTCGACCTGCCACTTCAAGGACGGTCGGGGCCAGCCGCCGGATTCGGCGACCGAGTCCATGAGCTCGATGCTGGTTCGTCTGAGTGTTCCAGGCGAGGGGCCGCACGGAGCCCCGAAACCAGTCCC
>JBEIOW010000206.1:0-4831 GCA_040377385.1 Bacteriovoracaceae bacterium
ATGGTGATGCTGTCCTGCACGTGGCTTACCTGCACAAACAGGCTGGACGTCTATCGGACTCTTACCGAGTGATTGAAGATGCGACGGCGAAATCACCTCGGTTCGCCGGCTTCTATCTCTTCCGTGCGAGCTTGCTCGACGAGGAAAAGAAGACAGGCGAAGCGGTCAAGACGCTGGAGAAAGCCGTGGGTCTCTTCCCCGAAGACGAGAAGACTCGCTATTATCTCGGCAGTCTCTACGACAAACAGGGCAATGTGGAACAAAGCCTGGTTCAGATGGAAGCGATCCTCCAGCTCAATCCGGACAATGTCGATGCGCTCAACTACATCGGCTACACATGGACGGTGCAGGGCGTGCGGCTCAACGATGCTGAAAAACTGCTGAAGCGCGCGCTCGCGCTGAAGCCAGATAACGCTTACATCGTCGACAGCTGGGGATGGCACCTGTTCGTTCGTGGTCGGCACCGTGAGGCGCTCGTTCAGTTGGAAAATGCTGCCCGCTTGAAACCCACTGAACCGACGATCTTGGAACATTTGGCCGACGCCTATCTGAAGAACGGAATGCGTGAAAAGGCTGCGCGCAAGTACTCCGAGGCGGTGAAACTCGCCGAAGACGATACAACTCGTGGCAAATTGCAGCGCAAACTGAACGTATTGAACCAGGAGATCGCGCAACGCACGGGAGCCCGAAAAGCTGAGCGTATGCCGGCGGCTTCGTCCGCTGAGCTGCCGGTTTCGGGTGATCTGCCCGAAGCCCCCTGAAGGTCACCTAGATTCTCGGAGGGGTTCATGGGACACTCGCGTCCGATGAACCCCTCCTCATTTTTTAAAACTTGCCGTCCACTCCACACCCTTTTGATCTTCGCGGCTTTTGCGTCCGGCTGCGCGAGCACGCCGTCGGCCAAGCGAAGTGATCCTGCGTATCTCTTCGAGCAGGCCTGTACTCCCGGTCGTTCGAATATCAAGGTAACGGGCAGCGTCTGGATGATGGCGAAATCCAAAGATGCGTCGGGACAGTTTCCGGCCAGCGTGCAGGCGGAGGAGCCAGGCAAGCTCCGTCTCGAGGTCACCAATCTGATCGGCGGCACCGAAGCGCTGATTCTGATCGAGAAGAATCGCTACGACGTTCAGCTTCCCGCCAAAGGAAAAGGGAAAAAATCTGGCAGTCGGAACCAGAGTGGGGTGGGGAGTTGGGGAGGAATTCCGCTTCGCTGGGCGACCGAGCTTTTCCTTGGCCGTATCCCCTGTCCTTCTGCACCTGCGAGCGCCCTTCGCATGACGGCTCCGGAGGCGGATCGTCTCGTGATCACGGAAGTGATCGATGGGGGAACTCAGGAGATTTTCGAATACCGACTGCGGGATTACGCCGGTGGACTTTGGCCAGCGGAGGCAGCTTGGGAGCGCACGGGCGTCCAGGCTGCGAAAGTGACGTTCAAATTCGAAGAGCCAGGTGAACGGGACCGCAGCCCGAAGCGGTGGGAAGCCGCTTCGGATCAAGGGGAAGTGAAAGTCCGTTGGAAAGAACGCGACGCGTTGTCGCGTTGACACGGCTCATCGGCTCGGGATAGTTTCGCCCCGTCTCGTGTGAAGGACGATGGGGGAAGAATGATCAGTAAAGATTCGAAGGCATTGGGTTTTACCGTTCCGCTCTGCGCAGTTTTAATGGCGAGCCTCCCATGGGTCGTTGGCTGCACGAAGAAATCCAAAGACGAACCGGCGAACACTCTTCGGGTGGCGGTTCCGGAACGAGTCAAAGGTTTTGATCCCATCTTCGCGGATGATCTCTACGCGGGCACGGAAGTGCATCGCGTTTACGAGAGTCTCTATCAGTACCACTACCTAAAGCGGCCCTATCAGCTCGTCCCCAACCTCGCGGAGTCTCTGCCGCAAGTGAGTAAAGATGGACGGACGTACACGATCCCCATTCGCAAAGGAGTGCTCTTTCAGGACGACGCCTCCTTCAAGGCGACTCAAGGTAAGGGACGCGAGATGATCGCCGAGGACGTCGTCTATTCATGGAAGCGTCTGGCGGATCCCAAACTCCAGTCGACCGGCTGGTGGATTTTCGACGGAAAGATCGTCGGACTCAACGAGTGGCGTGATGCTTCGACCAAATCAGGAGCAGCTGACTATTCTGCCGAGATCGAAGGCCTGAAAGCGGTGGACCGTTACACGGTTCAAATTAAACTCAAAGAAACCTCGGGTCAGTTCCTCTACTTTCTGGCGATGCCCTTCTCTGCTGTCGTGGCGAAGGAAGCCGTGGAGACCTACGGCAAGGAGTTCATCAATCACCCCGTCGGCACGGGTCCCTTCGTGATGAAGGAGTTCAACGCCGCCTCCAAGATCGTCTACGACAAGAATCCGACCTACCGTGTGGAACTCTACCCGTCGGAAGGGGAGGCCAGCGACCAGACGGCGGGACTTCTCGAAGACGCCGGCAAGCGCCTTCCGCTCGTGGATCGAGTGGTTGTGGAAGTGGTCGTCGAGGATCAGCCGCGTTGGCTCAAGTTCATGAAGGGGGAGTTCGACGCCAGCGGGATTCCGAAGGACAACTTTAGCCAAGCGATGGACGCCTCGGGGAAAGAGCTGAACGCCGACTTGAAAGGCAAAGGCGTGAAACTCGCGGTGAATCCATCGCTCGATGTGACTCACTATTCGTTCAACATGACGGATCCGGTGTTTGGTAAAAACAAACTCCTCCGCCAAGCGATCTCGCTCGCATTCGACTCGAAACCTTTGATCGAACTCTTTTATAACGGCCGCGCTATCCCCGCCCAGGGGCCTATCCCACCCGGCTTGTCCGGATACGATCCTGAGTTCAAGAATCCTTATCGCGAATTCAACCTCGAGAAGGCCAAAGAGCTGCTCGCGAAAGCGGGCTACGCTGGCGGTAAGGGTTTGGATCCGATTGAGTTCCAGACTCTCTCGAGCTCAACCACTCGCCAGATGAACGAGTACTTCGCCAAGGCGATCGAAGCGCTCGGCTTGAAGGTGAAGTTCAACACCTATTCCTGGCCTGAATTTCAGCAGAAGGTGAAGAGCAAGCAAGGTCAGATGTGGAGCTTTGCCTGGAGCGCAGACTATCCAGACGCGGAGAACTTTCTGCAGTTATTCTATTCGAAGAATGCATCGCCGGGACCTAACGACGCCAACTACGCGAGTGCGGAGTTTGACCGTCTTTATGAGCAGTCACTGCGCCTACAAGATAGCCCCGCACGGACCGAACTCTACAAGAAGATGTCCAAGATCGTGGTCGAGGACAATCCGTGGATATTTGGCGTCCACCGCCTTACCTACCAGCTTCAGCATCCATGGCTGAAGAATTGGAAGTACACGGAATTCGATTCGACGCGCGGGAAGTATTTGCGGATCGATACGGCGCTTAGGAAGTAAACGTTCGGTTAGCGGAAAGGCCGTGCAGCCATGTTTGTCTATCTGCTCCGCCGAATCCTGAGCACGATCCCGATCATCTTCGGGGTCGCGTTGATTATCTTCGTGCTCTTCAATTTGGTGGGGGGAGATCCGACCTACCAAATGCTCGGAAAGCACGCGAGCGCGACCCAGATTGCTGAGCTGCGCGCTGAGCTGGGCTTTGATCAACCTAAGCACATCCAATTTTTCGAGTACCTGAAGCAGATTGTGACTTTCGACTACGGGCGCAGCTACGCGACCAAGCAGGAAATCAGCAAGATGATCCTGGATGGGGTCGGACCTTCGCTCAGCTTGGCGATCCCTGCGTTCTTTCTGACTACGGTGCTGGCCGTCCTGATCGCGCTGGTGGTGGCGTACTTTCGCGGCAAAGCGATCGACCGTGTCGCTGTGATTCTCTGCGTATTCGGCATGAGCGTGCCGATGCTAGCGTACATTCTGTTCGGTCAGTATTTCTTCGCCTACCAGCTGGGGTGGTTCCCGATCGCGGGCTACGACTCCGACTGGTCGCTGCGCTGGCAGTACGTGGGTCTCCCAATCCTGCTCTGGGTCGCAGTGAGTTTAGGCTACGATGTGCGGTTCTTTCGGACGGCATTGTTGGAAGAGACCAGCCAGGACTATGTGCGGACGGCTCGTGCCAAGGGATTGTCCGACAAGCGCGTGTACCTCAAACACGTCCTGAAGAACTCCATGGTACCGATCGTGACTAACATCGTGATTGAGATTCCGATGTTGATCTTGGGGTCATTCCTGCTCGAGAGTTTCTTTGGGATTCCGGGTCTGGGCAGCATCACGATTCAAGCGATTCACAACAGCGACTTCCCGGTGATCAAAGCGATGACGACGCTGCAGGCTCTCCTCTTCATCTTTGGGAATCTCGCGACGGATTTCATCTACACGCTCGTTGATCCGAGGGTCTCCTTTAAATGAGCGCACCAGTGACCATCACCGCCGCTCCGAAGGGGCGTAGTCTTTGGGCCGACGCCTGGAAGAGACTCAAGCGCGATCGGTTCGCCATGATCTGCATGGGCATCATCGCCGTGTATGCGGCAATTGCGTTTCTGGCGCAGCTGGGGGGAATCGCCTCGCCTTGGGATCAGTCGATCGGCGCGTCCTATGAGGCGCCTTCGTTCAAGTCCCTCGCGCACATCCTGGGCACGGATATCTTCGGGCGCAGCGTTCTCTACAAGGTGATCCACGGAACGCGTATCGCGATGAGCGTGGGATTGGTCTCGACTCTGATCTCGATCCCGATTGGGGTGACGCTCGGAGCCCTTGCGGGATATTTCGGCGGCTGGATCGACGAGCTGATCACCTGGTTCTATACGACGCTTTCTTCGATTCCGGGAATCATGCTTCTCGTCGCCATCACTTACGTACTCGGCAAAGGGTTGTTTGCGATC
>JBEIOW010000572.1:0-1759 GCA_040377385.1 Bacteriovoracaceae bacterium
CCCGGTTCTCGGCACGTCGCCGCCTTGCCTCCACGACGATGCGTTCGGCTTCTTCCTCACTTTCGCCATGCGCCGCGATCGCAAGAACGAAGGCTCCGATCGAAGCGGTCGGCCGCGATCCGTCCGCCACGAACTCAACCAGGGTCTTCAGCTCGACCAACTGCACATCGAACCATCGCATCGCTCCCGTCTGATCGTAATGACGCTTAGCAACGATCGGTTGCATGCGGGCGAGCCGTTCAAGTGCTAGGGATCCCCCAGCTCGTTCGAGCTGCTCGCGTTCGTCCTTTAACGCTGCTTCGAAGTCAAAATCGCTACCGGCAAACGTTACGTAGCTGTCGAGATGCTGCCGAAAGACGACCAACGAAGCCTTTATCAAGTCATCAAGGACGCGCTTCAGGTGCGCACTCGAAACGTCGGCGAAGCAGAGTCCGAGGAGTTCGCGATTCGCCACCAGGCCCGATCGGTCGCGAAACAAATCGATGACCGCAATGGACTTCAGTACTTCCGTAGCGAGTTTTTCCGACGAGCGGCTTTCACAGCGATGTACGGCCTCAGCGGCTGTGGCCCAACGGTGTCCATCCGGTGAGGCTAGGATCGCCGGCTCCAGATTTAGCTGGAGGTAGTCCCAGAGCAGGTGCAACGTATAGATCGACTGCGTTGTGGCGCTCTTCAAAAAGTCCTGAAATCCGCCAGCCTCAGACGAATTGAGAAAGCCGAATACGCTCCGCTGATTCTGTCCAAAGCGCCGCCTCGAAATCGGACCCAGTAGACAGGCGACGCTCGGATGGAGTGGCCAGCATTGTCCTAGTGCGGTCTCGAGCGATGTCGACACGCCGGTTCGATGGGCGCGAATGATGTTGGCTACCCCCTTCGCCAGCGTTGCGGCGGTCTTGGGACGGGAGGTGGAGTCGATCGCGCGTGCGAGAAGTTCGACCTGCTCTTCGCCAGAAGCATTGACTGAAAAATCTTTGGAGAGATTGAATCGCTTTCTAATTTCTGAAGACGTGAACATCTCTGAACCCCAAAGGAAGGAAGTTTATTTTCTTATCGGTCCTGAAGTTCAAAGCGGTGCTCTAGTAGGAAACCTCTTCGATGAAAAGGCCTGGCTGCAGTTTGAAAGAGCCGATTTGCCTTTGATACCGGACGAGATGGTTGAACTCTGGAGAGGGCTCACTGGATGGCCAAAATTTGATGGTTCAGATTACTCACATGAGATTCTGAATAATCTTCGTCTTTTCGATCTGACGTTAGTTCAGAACAAAGGATGTTATCCTGGTCAGGAAACGGTTTCTAAGATCGCAACCAGAAGAGGAGCTGCTTATAGTCCCGTTCTGGTGGAAACAAGTGAAGCTGCAGAATCAGGTGAGATGTACAGCTTTGATAAAAAGATAGGAACTGCTGGTTCATCTTATTTCTGGGATGGGAAATATTATGTGGCCGCATCACTTCTGCGCGATTTTCGCGTTGAAAAAATGAAAGTCCATTTCACAATCAATTCCAAAGAATATGATGGTGTCATCAAATACTATCCCCTCATATCCGGAAATCCAGAGTCCAAAGCAGAAGAGCTTTTCTATGAGGGAAGTGATCAATTCCGGATCGACAACCTGGAACTAGCGGAGCAGAAATTCCGTCAGGCAATTAAAATTGATCCGCAGTTTGCCGATGCCTATGAAAGTCTTGGCGTCATGCTCGGCAGGCTCAATCGTTTTGAAGAAGCAATTGCCATCATGAAACAGCTAAGCGAAGTGAATCC
>JBEIOW010000274.1:0-3982 GCA_040377385.1 Bacteriovoracaceae bacterium
AGTATTGAAAGCGCTTTCCTGACGGATGAGCGAAATCACCAACCAAGGGTCTGCTTTTTCTTCGTGGGTGCGGATCAACTCCAGCTGATGGAGCGGATAGAGCAGACGCATCGTGGACTGAGACATGAGCATTGGGTTTTCGCGCAAGAGGAGGGAGAGCAGCTGGAACTTGCGAATGTTGTCGCCTGCACGACGCAGAAGAACTCCGAGGTAGAGCTGGAACTCAGGCTCTGTACCGGGCGCCTCGCGGATGAGATCTTCTAACAAGGAAAGAGAAGCCGCCTCTCCTCCAGAAGCCTGAATCGCTTCCACGATGCGGATCCACGGATTGAGATCGGTCTTCTTTCGCGTCCGAAACCGCACCTGCGGCTCGGTCGAGGGGTCTCGATCGCTCGAGACGAGCGGAAGAAGCTCCTCCTCACCCACAAGCAGTGCGTGCAGGCTGAACGGAAACTCACTCACGAGTTTGTTTGCCCACTCTTTTCGCTCGGAACGCTTGCCCATTTCCTTCGCGCAGTGGGAAAGCCAATAGTAGGCACGCGAACGATAGTCACGGGCTTCGCCTTGAGTCGCGACGAATTCCAACTGAGGCGTCGCCTCCTTGCACTTGCCCTCCGCGATCCAGTGGAGAGAAAGGCGATACGCCGAGCGAGCGGCGGTGAGGTTGCTCTGGCACTGTACCGTTTTGAGGTAGTAACGCTCGGCCCGTGCGCGATGCTCTTCGGCGGGAAAGTATTGCTCGAGCTTCATTGCCACCGCGGCATGGATCGTCGCGTTGGAACAAGAATCTTCGGCGTCCAGGTGCTCTAAGGTCTTCGCGAACTGCCTGAATTCCGGGAGCCGCTTCAAGCCCGCGAGGAGATCCGATTCGGTCGCGGTGCGAAGCACCTTCATATTGCCCGTTTTCAGGTGCTTCATGATGAGCCCGGTATTCACGGTACGACGGGACTTGCGAGCCACGACGGGTGGCGACTTCCGGTCGAGCATGCTCTCGTCGCAAAACGCAGGCTCGAGCTGACCTTTGCGGCACTGCTCGCGTCGAACGGCCTTTTCTTGCAGCGTCATCTTGCCGGTCTTGTAGCGGGCGAACTGGTTCGCCTGCTCGAGCAACGTCTTGCGATCACTTTCGGCCTCGAATTCCAGGCCGGTCAGCTCGTGCTCAACAACGACTCCCACCGGACAGGTATCCTTCAGACGAGTGGGATCGCCCGCACCTTGAAGCCTTACGGCCAACGGCGGAACCGACGATTCAGAAACGGGGCGCGAAGACGCGCACCCGGCAACGAACGCGACAAAAAGTGACGAGACGCAAAGAATAGAGAACTGACCGGTGCGGACACGCATCTCCCTGAGTCTAACCGCCACTGTCTCAGGAATAAATCGGCAGGTCCTGCCGAGGATCCTGCGAAGGTGGTTTTGCGTTCAGTCGGCGTCAGGACTCTGACGTTAGAGCGGGCGCTAGATCGGGCGTTAGATCGGGCGCAGAAGGGAGTAGATTTCCGGATGCGTGCGCGTAGTCAGGGTCACCGGCTCTGGAATGCGCTCAACCCGCCAGTCCCAGTGAGGCTCGCGCAGCAGCTGCAACTCCAGACATTTGGCGAGGAGGGGTTCGAGCATGACGACGTCCTCCGCGTTGTAGTGAAGGAGCGTCTCGAGCGCTCCTTCACTCCCCTGTTGATGCAGCGCCCAGAGATGAACCGCATCGCGTCCGTTCAGATCGAGCGACGCTCGCTTGGGTAACTCCGGGACCAGCGTTTCAATCTTTTTCAGGCCACCCTTGTAGCCCAGTCGCTTGAACCACGGACAGAGATCAATGTGCGCGCGTTCGAACGGAATGCCGAATTCCGCCTCGAGGAAGGGGACATCAAAGTTCTCCCCGAAAAACGTACAGAGTAAACGCGACTCGGCCAGAACCCAGCGAATGAGTTCGGCCTTCTTCTTTTCTTCATGCTCTTGGTAGACCTGGTCACGAAAGAGGAACGTGACCGTCGTGGATGCCGCTCGCGGGGGCATCCCGAGCCCCGTAGTTTCGATATCCAAATAGGCGATCCGATCCAGAAACTCCGGGACAAGACGCCAGAGCGCTTCCTTCGGCCAACGCTGCTGGAAGAAAAGTAGATCTTCCTCTTCCCAGGCGAGCCTCGCGAACCGCATGTCCTTCCGCCAGCGCTCTCGCCGCGCCTCATCGCCCGGCGCAAGTTCGGCCAATAGCGGGGCTTCGCTCGACTCGAAATCTTCCCAGCTCTGAATCCCCTGCTTCCAGAGGTGCTTCTCCCGATCGAAGCTGATTCCGGTGAGGTGGAGAAAGGAGCGCTTGGCAAGCGAACGACCGCCGGCGACCCAAAGCGAACGTTCGTCCATTCTTTAGCCTTTCAGCTTTCGCTGGTACTCGGCGCGACGATAAGCAAGCCGGATTCGTTCGACAAAGAGGGGGCCGAAAAAAAGTAAGAAACTCGAATAGACCGCCGCCAAGTGCAGGCGATCCAGCCACGAGCCGCGCACCAGCTCCAGGCCGACGAAGATCGCGGTGATCCAGGCCATCCATTTCATCTTCGCCGGGATGACGAAGAAGATCTGGATCGTCATCTCCGGAAAGAGACACGCCGCCGCGAGAAAGAGTGTCGACTGGAAGTTACGGATCTGCGTGATCGGATAATCAAACGCGAACGAAAAGCCGATCGTCACTAAAATGGAAATCAACACGTAGAGCGTCGTCCGGAAAGCGCCCCACCGAGACTCGATCGCGTTCAGAATGAAGTACAGAAACCAAAACGAGAGCAGCGCCCAGATCGGGCTCAGACTGAACGGAAGGGTGAGGAAGGTGACCAATCGCCAGTATTCACCCGCACGCACTGCATCCGGGACCAAAACCAGATTCCCGTACCACTCCGGCTGCGACGTGAGGAAGAGGAACCCAGCCACCTGGCAAGTGACCAAAAGTATCGCGATGTTCGGCACCGCGATCCAACCCAGGGGTTTCTCGAGCGCGCGCAGCCACTTCGGGGCGGGGTCCAGAGTCATCATATGGACGGGACGTTAGATCACTCCGAAGAAAATCGCCAACGCCTGAAGCGTCAAATCGCGGTTTTTGCCGACCGGTCCGTGCCGCGGCCGATCTTCAGGGAAAATCAGCACCTTGGAACGACCGGCTTTCGCGGCGTAAGCAGCATGGAATCGGCAGCTCTCGCGCCAATCAATCTCTGGATCCGTTTCCTGGTGAATCAGCAGAACCTGCGGAAGCGCCGCCGGGTCATCACCAATTCGGTGAACGGGGGAAGCCCGTCGAGCCAACTCAGGATTCTGCTCGGGAGACGCTCCCAAGAAGATCGGCGTGTAATCGACACCCAAGTCTGGAACCGTCAGATCGGAGCGACCCGCGAAGACCGCCGCTCGGCGAACGGAAAAACTCCCGCGATAGGTCTGGGCAAAATAGTTGGCTAAATGAGCACCTGCCGAAAAACCAAAAACTGAAAGTCCCGCAGAAAGATCGATGCCTAGCTCAGACGCCTTCTCCTTCATCCACTCGGCCGCCGCCTCCAAGTCTTCGGGCGCAGCTGGATATCGATGCTTCGGAGCAAGACGGTAGTCGACACTCACGACGATCATCCCGAGCGCTGCGAGTTTACGGCTGATGTCCGCGAGCTGAGCCCGCGTGCCACCCACCCAACCTCCGCCGTGCACTTGAAGGAGGGCGGGAAACTTCCCCGGGCGGAAAGGACGGTAGACCGTCGCGGCCAGGTGGGCGTCCCCCACTTGTCGATACTCAACCTCTTCTACCGTGATCGCTTGATCTGACCCTTGGCGGAGGCGCTCACGCAAGCCACGGGAGAAGAGGCGATCGTGATGAGATGCGCGCGCACGCGCCTCGAGACGACAAGCTTCGTGCTCCGGCCCAGCCGCGCGGGCACGGACGGCAATGAAGCCGGACAGAAACAGCAGGACAAAAACGACGACTCGATTCATGCTCGCGCTCCATTACTCC
>JBEIOW010000239.1:0-4319 GCA_040377385.1 Bacteriovoracaceae bacterium
AGCGAGTTGATCGTAAACGTCCCGTGCCAGAGCAGCACTGTGCTGAGGACAAAGCCCCAGAAGAACGCGGCCCAACCCCCGATGAGGAAGATCGCGATGGCGAAGATCGTCGGTGGGATCCAGTGGTGGCGATTGAGGAAAACGAGCTCGGGGTATTTGGCGAGATCGGGGATCTGTTCCCAATGGGTCTCTTCGTAGTCGCTGCTCATGATCCAGCCCACGTGTGACCACCAGAATCCCGTGTGCAGCGGGGAGTGTACGTCGCCTTCTTGGTCCGACCGGCGGTGGTGGACGCGGTGATGGGCGGCCCACCAGAGCGCACCCTTCTGGGCGCTCGTTCCGCCGAGGAAAGCCATGCAGAATTGCCAAAAACGGTTGAGCTTGTAAGTGCGGTGGGAAAAATAGCGATGATAGCCGGCCGTGATGGCAAACATACGCAGCACGTAGGTGCCCAAGCACAGGGCGACCAGTTCCCAGGAGAACGGAAAGAACAAGACGCCGAATGCCACCAAATGAACCAAGAGGAAGGGAATCTCCTTTTTCCAGGTCACCTTCATCGACGGGGCGGGAATGGCTTTGGATTCGGTCGTCATGAGCCCAGTATCGCTCCGTTCTATGGCGGACCGTGTAAGACAAGTGTAAGTCGGACCGTAGGCGTGTTACCCCTTGATATTGGACATGAATGACGCCAATTCACCCCGGAATGGGGCCGTCTTTTACGTGCTGGACCCTCGCCACACTGATCCTGCACGCCTAAAGCGTGAACGCGAAAAAGCGCGCAAGCTCCGTCAGAGCGCGTGGTGGCAGGCCAAGCTTCGCGCCGGACTCTGCCATTATTGCGGGCAGAAGTTCAAACCCGCCGAGCTGACCATGGACCACGTGGTTCCGCTGGCTCGTGGGGGAGTGAGTGCTCAGAGCAATCTCGTACCGGCTTGCAAGGCCTGTAACTCGGGCAAGAAACTTTCCACTCCGGCCGAAGACGCGTTTGCGCAGCTCGAGCGAGAACGGCGCGAACGGGGAATCGTATTTCCAGAACCTGAGGACGAATCATGAAAAAGAAGTCCACCGATTCGACCACTCAGTTCTTCTTCGAACTCACCCCCGAGCGCGTGCTCGAGGCAGTCGAGTCCGCAGGACTTCGGACCACGGGACGCTGTCAGGCGCTGAACAGTTTTGAAAACCGCGTGTACGAAGTCGAACTCGAATTGGACGAGGATCTGGAGCCCCCCAAGACTGCCGCCGAGCGCACGGCCCGCATGCTCGCTGGACGTCGAGTCGTAAAGTTTTACCGTCCCGGACGCTGGACCGCTGAGCAGATCGGCGAGGAACATCAGTTCCTGCAGGATCTCGTCGAAGCAGAGATTCCGGCGGTGGCTCCGGTTCTTTTTCCGAACGGCAAGACGCTTCAGACGCTTGAAGCCGCTCCGATTTTCTACGCGCTCTTCCCGAAGGTGGGGGGACGGTCACCTGACGAGCTCACTCCGGATCAGCTTCGCCAGATGGGGCGATTGCTCGCGCGCATCCACGCCGTGGGCGCGCGCCGGGCGGCGCCGAATCGGATTCGCCTCGATGTGGAAACGTACGGCCGGAAGAACCTGGAATTTTTGCTCCAAGGCAACTTCATCCCGATGGACTTTCAGGCGCGCTATACCCAAATCGCCGAAGAGCTTTTCGATTGGGCCGAAGACCAAGGTTACGACGAAGAGTCTTTCCAGCGAGTTCACGGCGATCTTCACCTCGGCAACGTGCTTTGGAACGGGGAGCGCGCGTTCTTCGTGGATTTCGATGACATGGTCCGCGGCCCAGCGGTGCAGGATCTCTGGCTGCTGATTCCCGGGGACGGCGAGGAGGCTCGTCGCAATTGGGCAGATCTCCTCGAAGGTTACGAGGAGATGCGTCCATTTGATCGCTCCACGTTGCGTTGGGTGGAGCTCCTGCGCGCATTGCGCTTCGTGCATTACGCGGCCTGGATCGCGCGCCGTTGGGAAGATCCCGCGTTTCCGGCGGCTTTCCCTCAGTTTGGCTCGTATCAGTATTGGAGCGAGCAGACCGAGGACTTGGATCGCCAGCTGAACAAGCTCATTGGACCGGTGGAGCTTTAGGGAGACGAATCACGAAGCGGGTTTGTGGCGACTGCCCGTCGAGGAATAGCGTGCCCGCATGGCTCTCGATGATGCGCTTAGCGATGCTCAATCCTAGCCCGGTGCCCATTCCGACAGGTTTTGTCGTGAAGAAGGGTTCAAATAGCTGGTCGCGGATCTCTTCGGGAATTTTAGGTCCTGAGTCCGCAACGCAGAGCTCGATTTCGTTTCCGGCGTCCCTTGCTTCGATCCGAATCCATTTTTTTTCTGCGGATTTGAGCGCGGAATCCGCGTTGTTGAGCAGATTGAGCAGCACTTGGGAGAGCTGGGTGAAGCTGCCTTGCAGACGGAGTTCTTCATGGGGCAGAGCGAGGATGATTTCGATTCCGCGCTTGGCGAGTTGTCCGCGGCAGAAGGAGAGGGTGTCCTCGACCAGCCGCGAGACCGCGATCCGTTCGTAAGGGTCTTGGGATCCGTCCCGCGAGAATGCGCGGAGGCTCGAGACGATTTTGGCGATTCGAGTCACGGTGGAGCCGATTTTTTCGGCGGACATCCCTACGGCGACGGCATCCACGGGCTGTTCGGAGGCGAGGTCGAGGATTTCGTCAGAGAGCAGCTGGATCGTCGCGAGCGGAGTATTGATCTCATGCGCGATGCCTCCGGCCATTTCGCCGAGGGTCGCCATCTTTGCGGAGAAAATCGACCGTGCACGCTGATCCTCAAGCGTTTTGCGCGCCTCTTTTCGCTCGGTGATGTCCCTTGAGATCCCCACCGTGAGGACGACGTTCCCTTTGTCGTCGAAGATCGGGGACTTAATGGTGTGGAAGAGGCGGACCGTGCCGTCAAACCGAGTCACGGGCTCTTCGGGGATGTCGAGTGCCTTTCCCGTCGTAAAAACCTTGGTATCGTCTTGAACGTATTTTTGAGTGTGGTCAGGCTCATTGAACGGCGCATCGATGAGTCCCCGGAGTTGCTCGGGCGACATCCCGTAGTATTCGCAAAAGGCGCGGTTCGCCCAGAGGATCTTGGATTTTGGTCCCTTCACGAGCACCAGGTCCTCAAGCGCGTTGAGAATCTGGTGGAATGTCGTCTCCTTGAAGAGCACGGATCAAGTCCTTTTGAGTTTCGGCGGGCGCTCGAAACCGATCGTTTCGTCGAGCTTGGCGATGAGCTCAGCGGCGTCGAAGGGCTTGAAGAAAACATGGTGAGCGCCGGCCGCAATCGCGTTCTCGGTGGTCAGGTCGGCGTATCCCGTCATGATCAAGACCGGCGGCTGAGGAGAGGGGGAGGTTTTGAGCGCGCTGACGAGCTCCATGCCGCTGCCGTCGGGCATGAGCGCATCGGAAATCACGATGTCGATCGGCTCCGAAAGAATCAGGTTGAGAGCGGCGTTGCCGCTCGGGGCTTGCCGTACCTGATATCCGCGGCGCTCAATAGCATCCGCGACGACTTCACAGAGCGCAGGATCGTCATCGACGACGAGGACCCGAGTTTTTTCCGGGATTTTTTTGTGAAGGACGGTGGTCATTCTGATTATTATTAAGTGCTGCTCACTTTGAAGTCCAGCAATGGGTGATGAAAGCGCTTTTTATGCTGGTCTTTGGGCTGCCTGACCACTAACACTTTCTTATGGTTTCTGTTCGGATTGGCGTGTCTCGCAGATGAAGTCATTCCGGCTTTTTTTCTGTTTACAGGCAGCGCTGCTGGTATCGGTGACGACCTTCGCTGCGGAATTTACCTGGGAGTCAGGTCCGGCATCTTCCTACGTTCAAGATGATCACGGGCTCACTCTCCCCTTCTGTCAAAAATGGAATCCGGAGTTTGCTCACCAGGGATTTGTTTGTTGCGCAGATCCCTTTCAGGCCAGTCGCGGGCGACGTCGTCCGGCGCTACGTCGGTGCGATCCTCGGAGGTTCGTCAGCTCTTTCTGCGGTGAGATGACCGACGAGCAGCGAGCGTATTCCGACCGCGTGGCTCGCGGGGAGTACGGCGATATTCTGGAGTACCTCAAGGGCGAGATTCGGCGCCGGCAGCAACAATCCATGTGCGGAGTGAACAACGGTTTTCTCGTGCAGGGGCGTCGCGTGATCGCGACGGAGAAGAATCAGCTGAAGATTCGTAACCCGCAGCGATGCGCTGATTTTGGTACGGATGAGATGGCGGCAACGCTGGAATGGCTCGGGCGCGAGGTCGCCGCGAAGTATCCGATCAAGGAATACCCCAATGCCCATCTTCTGG
>JBEIOW010000085.1:0-7288 GCA_040377385.1 Bacteriovoracaceae bacterium
CTCGGCCGGTTCACGACGGAAGAAGAAGTCGATTACGCGATCAAGAAGGTTGTAACGACGGTGAAGAAGTTGCGGGATCTCTCTCCGCTCTACGAAATGGCTAAAGAAGGAATCGACCTCAAGTCGGTTGCGTGGACCGGGCACTAAGCCGGTTTAAGAAAGACAGGTGCGATATGGCTTATACGCAAAAAGTGATTGAGCATTACGAAAATCCCCGCAACGTCGGCTCGCTCGATAAAAGCAAGTCGAACGTCGGAACCGGCCTAGTTGGCGCTCCCGAGTGCGGCGACGTCATGAAGCTGCAGGTCGAGATCGACGAAGGCACGCAAGTGATCACCGACGCGAAGTTCAAGACTTTCGGCTGCGGCAGCGCGATCGCCAGCTCCTCACTCGCCACCGAGTGGCTGAAGGGCAAGACGATTGACGAGGCGCTGAAAATCAAGAACACGGACATCGTCGAGGAGTTGTCCCTCCCGCCGATCAAGATCCACTGTTCAGTGCTCGCGGAAGACGCGATCAAGGCGGCCATTCAGGATTACCTCACCAAATCGGGAGAAGCGAAGGTCGCCCCGACTGGAGCGTTGCAATGAGCCAGAGCGCGGCACAGAATCCGGTGGAAAACGCAGGTCAGGAAGCCGCCCCCGCCGCCCCAACGGCTCCGGGAGCGAAGACGATCACGATCACCGATAAAGCGGTGAAGGAGATTCGTCGCATCCAGGCCGGAGACGCGACGGCGGCTGACGCCTATTTGCGCGTGATGGTCGCCGGCGGAGGCTGTTCGGGCATGAGCTACAAGCTCGGATTCGAGAGCACTCCACCAGGCGCTAACGACAAGATCTTCGAACGCGATGGAGTGAGAGTCGCGATCGATCCGAAGTCGTTTCTTTTCTTGGCCGGTACGGAACTCGATTTCTCGGACGGGCTGAACGGCACTGGCTTCACCTTCAATAATCCGAACGCCAAACGGACCTGCGGCTGCGGTTCGAGCTTCTCGGTCTAAGGGCCTCGCGTGACCGGTCTTTCGGATGCCTTTGCGCTTTTCGGGCTCGAGAGACGTTTCTCTGTCGATCGGCCGGCTGTGCAGACTCAGTACTACGCGCTTTCGCGAGAGTGCCACCCGGATCGCGTGACCGGGCAATCACCCGCTGCGCAGCTGGAATCGGCTCGCCGGATGAGCGAGCTCAATGACGCTTACCGTACTCTCATGGATCCGCACCGGACGCGCGAACATCTGATTGCGCTCGTCGTCGGCCCGCTCGCGAATAGCGAGACTGGAAAAAAGACGGGAACGGCTCTCCCGCTCGAACTTGCTGAGGCCTGGTTTGACCTTCAGGAGAAGGTTCTGGAGGACGCTGCTACCGCTTCCGGGCGGATTGCGGCTTTTGAGGCGGATCTTCGCGCCTGGGCAAGCCGACTGGAAGAGACAGCGCTCGCGGCCGAGCAGGTCTACGACCGATCGGGTGATCGGGATCAGCTCACCGTGCTTCAAGGAATTCTACAGCAGCAAAGCTATTTGACTTCGCTCACCCGAGATGTCGCGCAACTCAGTGCCCGGCTTCGAATCAAGAGGGAGGGCGCATGACCGAGAAGACGCTCGCACCCCCACTGGATCCCATCCTGGGAATCGATCTGGGTACCACGAACAGTCTTGCCGCGATTGTGCGCGCAGGACGTCCGGAGGTTTTGATCTCACGCGAAGGGAAGAAGCTGGTTCCCTCAGTCATTCATTTTCGGGATGGAGTTCCTGAGATCGGTTACGGAGCCAAGAGCCGGAAGATTCTCGAGTCTTCGCGCACGGTTTTCTCAGTGAAGCGACTTTTGGGGCGCGCGTACTCCGATGTTGAAGCCGCAGCGGAACAGCTGCCCTACCACCTCGTTGCCGGCAAGAATGAGGTCCGGGTTGAGATTGATGGTCGAACGTATTCTCCAGTCGAGCTGTCCTCGATGATTCTTCGGGAGCTGAAACTCTCCGCCGAGAGCGCGCTGGGAACGTCCGTGCGCCGCGCAGTGATCACGGTTCCTGCCTATTTCAACGACTCGCAGAGACAAGCCACCCGGATGGCGGGAAAGCTCGCAGGCCTTGAAGTGCTTCGCATCGTTAACGAACCGACCGCCGCGGCACTCGCGTTCGGGCTCGCGGAACGCCGCAACGGTTTGATCGCCGTATACGATTTAGGCGGTGGCACCTTTGATGTGTCGATCTTGAAGCTCCACGATGGAATCTTCGAGGTTCTTTCGACCGCAGGCGATACGCGCCTGGGCGGAGACGATCTCGATTTAGCCGTCGCGCGCTGGGCGGCGGTGCAGTTGAAGGCCGCGTTGGGCCTGGATCCGTTCACCCGCGACGACTGGAAGGCCAAGCTGCTCGAGGCCGCTGAACAGGCCAAAATTCGTCTGGCGACGGAGGCGACTGCTCAGCTGGATCTGGATTTTGGCAAGGCCGGGCGGTTAGGACTGGATCTTTCAATTAAAGACTTCGAGCGTTTAGCGCTCGAGGTTCTGGAGCCGACGCGTACCTCGTGTGAGCTGGCGCTACAGGATGCGGGCATTGTTGCATCTGATCTTTCGGAAGTTCTCCTCGTGGGCGGCCCCACGCGGCTTCCGGTCGTACAGAATTTGGTCGAGGCTATTTTTGGACGTAAGCCGAACTCCTCGATGAACCCCGATGAGGTGGTCGCGCAAGGGGCTGCGATCCAAGCGGATATTCTGGGCGGGGGAAACCGGGATTTTCTGCTCCTCGATGTCGTTCCGTTGAGTCTAGGCATCGAAACTTACGGTGGACTGATGTCCGCTTTGATTCCGCGCAATACCAAGGTGCCCGCGGCAGCCCGCGAGATCTTTACCACTTATGCCGACCGCCAGACGGGCGTGGATATCCACGTGTTTCAGGGCGAACGCGAACGCGTGAGCGAGAACCGCTCGCTCGCTCGCTTCAGGTTGACGGGTTTAGAGCCGATGCCGGCCGGATTTGCGCGCATTGAGGTTCTTTTCCTGGTGGATGCGGACGGAGTCCTCCAAGTTACCGCGCGGGACATCAAGTCGGGGATCGAGCACACCGTCGAGGTACGCCCCACCTACGGTATGGAAGCCGAAGAGGTCGAGCGGCTTTTGCAAGACGCAGAGTCAAATTCCACTGCGGACCGTGCCTTCCGCCGTTGGGTCGAGGCCAGTGCTGAGGCGGAGCCCGTTTTGCGTGCCTGTGAGAAGAACCTAGAATCGGCTCGCCGTCTTCTCGGCGATGTCGAACTCAGCCGCTTTGAGTTGGCCTTGGAGGAACTCCGTCGTACCCTAAGAGGGAAGAGCCAGGATTCAAAGACGGTGGGTGAAGCCGAGATTACGGCTCTGCAGAGTGCGCACCGTGAGCTGGAACGGGCGAGTCAGTCTCTGGCCGAGAGGATGTTGGGAGATTTATGCCGAAAGTGACTTTTTTGCCGATGAACACTGTTTGCGAAGCCAAGTCCGGCGATAGCATCCTCGACGTTGCGATTCAGAACGATGTGCCCCTTCAGCACGCCTGCGGTGGTTTTTGCGCCTGCACGACGTGTCATATTCTCGTGAAGGCGGGAGAGCAGAGTCTTTCGGCGATGGAGGACGACGAGGAGGAGCGTTTGGATCGCGCGACCGGCGTTACCCTCCACTCGCGCCTCGGCTGTCAAGCCCGGGTAGAAGGCGATGTGACGGTAGAAATTCTCAACGAGGGTTTCGGCCACTAGTTTTCAAACAGGTAGTTCACGCAGGAGGTCGGGAATGAAGCTGTTCAAAGTGGTGTTCGCTTTTCTTCTGCTGTCGGCACCGGGCTGGAGCGCCCCCCCGGTTGCATCCACCTCGAAAACGTTTACCTTCCGGATCCCGGGAGAGCCCGAAACGTTGGATTGGAACCGCGCGCACACGCCGGTCGAAACGCACCTCCTGATGAATTTGATGGAAGGGCTCGTCTCCTTCGATCCGGCACTGAAGATTGTCCCCGCTCTCGCCGAGAGTTGGAAGGTCAGCCCGGATGCCAAAACCTATACCTTCGTACTGCGTAAGGGCGTGAAGTGGTCCGACGGCGTCCCCCTGAAGGCTCAGGATTTCGTGACGAGCTGGAAGCGACTCCTCTCGCCTTTGACGGCGGCTTCCTACGCTTATTTCCTTTTTGATGTGGAAGGCGCCGAAGCTTTTCACCAGGGAAAAATTAAGGACTTCGCGCAGGTTGGCGTCAAAGCACTGAACGATTCGACGCTTCAGGTGAAGCTTTCCCGCTCCGTCGCGCACTGGCTAGCGATTCCTACTTTTTGGGTCACGTTCCCGATTCGCGAGGATTTGGTTCAGAAGTTCGGGAACTATTGGACCTTGCCCGGCCGAATGGTGACGGTTGGACCATACGTCCTCAGCGAGCAGGATCTGGAGTCTAAGGTCGTCCTTCGTCCCAATCCCCATTACTGGGGCAAGCGCGGCAACGTCGATCAGGTTGTAGCGCTCATCGTAAAGGACGATACGACCGCGATGAATCTCTACGAGAGCGGCAAGATCGACTTCCTCGCCGACCTGGCCACGCTCGACGCCAAACGACTGCGCAGCCGCGCGGACTACAAAGTCTTTCCGTACTTGAAGACGGCTTATTTGGGGTTTCAGACCCAAGTCTATCCATTCACTAATCCGAAGATCCGCCGAGCGGTGGCGCACGCGATTGACCGCTCGAAGTTCGCCGAGATTCTTGGCGGTGGACAAGTCGCGGCCTCCAGCTTTGTGCCGCCCGGAATCCTCGCGCACGATGCGAAGCTAGGGATTCCTTACGATCCGATCCGCGCAAGGATCGAGTGGAGGGCCGCCGGACTCACCGATTCCAAACCACTGAAGATCGAGATCCTTCTCCCGAACTGGGAGAAAGCGGTGACTGTCGCGCAATTCATCCAGGCGGAGTTGAAGAAGAATCTCGGCATCTCGGTCGATATTCAGCCTTTCGATCACAAGACGTTCCGAGCGCAGCTCGACCTGGGTACGTTCGCGATGTTCGAGGGGAGCTGGGCGGCGGACTATCCGGATCCAGACAACTTCCTCTCGGTGTTTCTCTCCAGCTCCGGAAATAATCGGTCCGCGTGGAAAAATTCGAAGTACGACGAGTGGGTGCTCGCGGCTCGCAATTCCCGTGATCTGTCGGTGCGCAAAAGCCTCTACGCGCAGGCTCAAGATCTCTTGGTTCAAAAGGATGCGATCGTAGTGCCGCTTTATTACGAGCCGATCGTGGGTCTTCTGCGCCCGCGGGCGAAGGGTCTACAGCTCAATCCGCTGAATTATCTCTACTTGAAAGACGTTCGGCTCGACTGAGGTCCTACTTGGACTTCTAGTCGAGCCGAAGGTTTTAGCGATTGGACTTCAGGCTCAGCGATTGTTCTGAGCGTACTTTCTGAGGTGTTCCTTGAAGATCTTCTGCTCTTGCTGGCGCTTATAAGCGGCTTCCAGCTCGCGATGGTAGAAGAGCATCAGGTTTCCGCCTTTAAGCGTCGGGGCCAGTTGCTTGTAAATATCGTAGTCGAGTCCGGCACAGCCGTGGGTCTTGCCCTTGAGGAAGCCCGTTTCCTCGTCGATCCGCGTCGAGCCGTGGATCAGGATGCCGCGAATATAGGAGTTCGAGTTGATGGACTCGAGCCCCGTAAGATAGATCTTCATCCGTCTTAGGCCAGGGCTCCACTCCTCTTTGCCGGTGTAGTGAAATCCGAACGGAGTCATGTTGGAGTTGGGGCGATTCCCGACGTTCTCAGCGTACTCTCCAGCTCCGGATCCGATGCCGTGCTTGACCAGGTAGCGCTGAGTCTTCTTCGTCTGCACGTTGATGACGTAAAAGCGGCGATCGCTCTCGGGCTTCGTGAGATCAAAAATGATCATGTGCGTGCGCTTCTTAAAGTCGTCGAGGTAGGCGGGGTCATACTGCGCGGCAAAGGCGCGGCGTAGTGCCCTGTCCGGGATCTTCGCGTCCGCTTTTCTCTGGAGCGACTTGTTGGCCGCTAGCCAGTTTTGATACGCCTTCGCCGCCGTGTTCATCGCGGAGCGGATCTTCGGCATAGGGTACTTCTCAGGTGAGAGAAGCAAGTGCGGATGCTGATCAAACAAGGTGGTGATGAATTCGTCCGTCAGCGTCCGTTCCGCTGGAGAAGCCGGACTTTTGCCGACCAGGCTTTCCACTGCGGCCCGTGCGCCAGCCCCGGCAGTGCCGCCAGTGGATGCGCCTTGTGCCGCGGCAGGATTCAGCGGAGTCGCTACCGGGAAAATTTGTCCGGAAGCGGAGATGCTAATGCCCAGGCGAGCGAGCGCGCCCTCGTTGGCCGCGCAAGAGTATTTCGTTCCGGGAACTTCGATTCCGCGCGTGTCCTTGAACTTACACGCGTCGCCGCCTTTGATACTTTGGAGCGCATTCGCGCTCTTGAAGGGCTGCGGAGTTCCGTTACAGAGGCGACCACCGAAGGGGATCACGAGGATGTCGAGGAATGAGGCGGTGTTGGCTAAGCAAACCCTCATTTCCGCTTCGTCGGTGTAAACGTAGTTCATGCCGGCGCGGTGGTCAGCGAACGCGCTCGAAGTGAGCGTCGTCAGGATTGCGGCGACACCCGCGGTAGATAAAATAAAACCTTTAATGTTAGACACTTAAGCTCCCCTCGATAACGGCTTGCAGTCACTGAGACCGAGCGGGGTTCCGCTCGATCTCTTGTTGTGCAGTGCGTTATAGTAAACTTAAGCGAAAAGGTCAACAATTAAATCAAGGCTAAGAATCAAGGCTAAGGAAGACGCACCGGTCAGTTCCGCCGACCGTAAATCTGCTCCACCGTAGGGTGGTAAAAATACATGAGATTTCCTTCCTTCATACGGTCCCGGAGCGCGATCCAGACGTTCAAATCCAGGCCGGCGCATCCCAGCGTATTGCCGACGTCGCCCTTGGTTTCGCAAACCTTCTTGCTGGCGTGAATGTAGATCACGCGCTCTTTGGCGGAGAGGTTCTCGGCTTCGAGCCCGTAGAGCTCGATGATCTTATTGGGAATGATGCTTGGATTGTGAGCTTCGCGCAGAATGCCGGTCGCGTGGAATCCGAACGGAGTCTGGTAGGAGTTCTTCCTGGTGCTCACGGTTTCGGCCATGGGTCCGGTGCCCGAGCCGGAGCCGTGCGCGACGTAGAAACGCTTGCTCTGCATGGTTTTCAAGTCGATGAGGTAAAAGCGTCGCTCAGTGCTCGGTTTGGTCAAATCGAAAAGGATCAGGTGGGAGCGCTTCGATAGCTGCTTCTGATACACGTCCTTAGTGAGGTACACGGGATCGA
>JBEIOW010000332.1:0-3413 GCA_040377385.1 Bacteriovoracaceae bacterium
CCGACCTCGATGCGCATCTTGCGGTCATTGATCGCGATGACAAGAAGCAGGCCATCGTCCCGTTGCGCGTCGCCGAGCTTCCACGCTTCCGCCACGCGGATGGAAAAGTCCTCGATGGGCTCCCCTTCCAAGGTTGGTACGACCAGAAGCTGAAACTGAGGTCCATCGCCCGCACGCAGCCGGATCAAGCGAGCCGCCAGCTCCGACTGAGCTTGCGGCATCAAGATCCCGGCCGTATCGACGACCGGACCGGTGAGCGGAGGAACCGCCAAAGGTGCCGAATGGGCGGCACTGGACGCAACTAACGCCAAGGCGGCGCAAGCGGCGAGCCTTCCTCGCATCAGAAATTCACCTTCGGTGCGTCGGAGATCTGCTTTTCATTCTCGACGGTGAACTGCGGTTTCTTGTCGAGTTTCGTGAAGATCGCGTTGTACCAACTCTCCGGCGGTACAGTGACGAGCTTGTTGAATCGATTAACCGTTTCGATGAAACGTTGGCGAGCGATCGTAATGCGATTCTCCGTTCCCTCGAGCTGCACTTGGAGATCCTTGAAGTTCTCGTTGGCTTTGAGGTTCGGGTACTGCTCAGCGACGACCATCAGGCGACCGAGGGCAGCGCCCAGCTGACCTTGAGCGGCCTGGAACTCCTTGAGCTTCGCTTCGCTCAGCTGCGACGCATTTACCTGCATCTGGGTCGCCTGGGCGCGGGCGGAGATCACGCCTTCGAGCGTTTCTCTTTCGTGCTTGGCATAGCCCTTCACGGCTTCGACCAGATTCGGGATTAAGTCAGAGCGACGCTTGTACTGGTTGACGACTTCCGCCCACGCGGCCTCGACGTCATTGTTGGCCGTCGGGATGCTTTGCATGCCGCATGCTGAAAGCACGGAGGCGAGAAAGAACGGAGCAAGGACTCGGACGATTCGATACGGGATTCTCATATGCCGCTCATCCTAACCCAAAAAAAGAGCCCCGTCGTCAGCCGCGGAAGGGGGATTCCGCTTTGGGCCGAGGACGGGGCTCCGGGTGAGGGGGAGGGCAGAATTACTCTTCCGAACCGTGCTCGTGGTGCGCTTCCGGCAGATCGCCCGTCAAGGCCATCGCCTCAAGCGACTCTTTCGAGAAGACGTAGCCGACGCGGTCCGCGCGGCCAACCGCACGCGTTGCGGTCGCGATCTCTTCGCCACCGAGCTTGAACACCGCGCTCATCTGCGAGCCCACGCTCTGGAGCGTGATGCCGCTTGAGCCCGTGCTCGGGATCGGGAGCTGAGTCAGATCGAACTCCGTGCCGCCTTCAGCAACCGGAATTCCGTTCCAGCGCCACTCGACCGTCGCCCCGCGAGAGATCAAGTCTTGAGCGTCCGCTCCGCCGATCGCCGCGACAGCCGTGCTCCCACGGGTCGAGATATCGAAATCAACGCTCATCGGGGCCGGGAGTTCGTAGGCGAAGTTGGCCTGAACTGCCGAGCGATCGAAGTTACCTTTGCGGTAAGCGGCAAGCGTCGCAGGTGGGAGACTTTCCATGTAGCCCATCAGCTCTTGGTAAGTGCCGCAGTTCACTTCGGGCATGCCACAAATCGTCGACGCGAAGCGCTTCATCGCGCGCCAGTAGGCTCCGCCGTTCCACTTCGAGAAATGGTGACCGATATGAATCGGCGCGCGGTTACCGTTGTAGTTGGACTGGAAGTAACGCATGTACGACTCGTACATCTGCTGTTCGTACTTCGCCGAGTTTGCGGCGTCTTCACGTCCGCCGGATTGCGAGACGAAGAAGTTGTAGTCCATCGAAAGCGTCGATTTCGCGGTACCGGCGATTTGGATGCGCGCGAGCGGGAAATTCCAGTAGCCCTTGCCGAGCGGGCTCTTCAGCTTCTCTGGCCAGTAATTCATCGTCGCCACCTTGCTGGTGTCGTACTTGAAGTTGTGGTTCTCGAGCGCCTTCCAAAGGCCCGTGCTCACGCCCAGCTGGGGCGCGCGGAAACCGTTCACATCCTTTTGCTTGAAGATGTTTCCCGTAGGGAAGTAGGGACTGAATGGAAGCTCGTTAATCTGATATGCGCCGAAGATGATCTTCGTGAACTGGCTGAACTCGGAGTTCCACTGATCGTAAGACCAGGAGGAGCCGTCGAAGTGGCCGTTGGCGTGGGAGGCGACCTCATGTCCATCGCGGAAAACCGCGTTGACCTGCTCAAGACGCGGGCCGATGGCCGCGCGGCTCTCGCTAAAGCCGATCGCGGACTTGCCGGGACCGCCCGCAGGAGCGTTGTAAGTCGATTTATTGCCCGAGTGCAGGAAGTAAACGCCGCTGATGAAGTAGGTGTACTTCAGCGACTTCCCTTCCGCCTTCAACGCCTTGGCGAAGTCACGAGACTCCTTCCAGAAAGGAAGCGACTTCGAGCCATCAAACGCAAACGCGACGAATTGAGGCGGACGCGCATGCACGGCGGCTTGAGCAGGAAGAGACGAAGCCAGCAAGGTCGCCAGCACAGTAGACGCGATTGATTTCTTCAGCACACATAACTCCTTAGGTAGAGGGGCAGCTCTGACAACGTTCGGCAAGATAACCGAGCCCAATACTGTAGTCAATTGGTCGTTTATTATGAAAACACATAAGTGTTCTCAATGAGGGTACGTACTTGAATTTAATTAAAAAAAAGACCAACCCCTGAGGATTGGTCTTTTCATCACGACTACTTAGATCGGCTTAAACTGATTCAATTAATCAACTAATTGAACCCCATCACATCACTTCTTCGCCTTCGTCTCCGGCAGGTTCGCTGCGACTTTGAAGCGCACCTTGAACTCGTCGTTGATCACCTTGTCGCCCAGGGCTTTCACATCGAAAAATTTGCCCGAGTTGTACTTCACGTTCCACTTCGTCCGATCGATGACGAGCTCGCCTTCGGCTTTCGCCAGGCTACCCGTTTTTTCGAACTTGGCGGGGAAAGTGACCGGATGAGTAATGCCCTTAATCGTGAGGTCACCCGTCACGTCGTGCATTCCGTTCTTACCGGGCTTCGTTTCCTTGATCGCGAGCGTAGCGACGGGGAATTTGTCGACCGAAAAGAAATCATCGCCTTTCAGGTGATCGACGAGCTGTTTATTGTATTTTGGATCTTTCACGTCTTCGTTCTGGATCGATTTCATATCGATCTCGATTTTTCCGCCGACGAGCTGATCGCCTTTGAACTCAACGGTGCTGTCTTTCAGCTTCAAAGTGCCGTTGTGAGGGCCGACGACTTTGCGTCCTTCCCACTCGACACTGCTTTGCGCGGTGTCGATCTTTACGCTGACGGGCTTCAGGCTATCGGTTGCCGCCAATGCACTAAAACTCACCAAAAGGGCCAGACTCAAACTCAGGTTCATCACGGTCATTTTCTTCATACGGTCGTTCTCCTAAAAATTGGCTGAAAGGGA
>JBEIOW010000240.1:0-4315 GCA_040377385.1 Bacteriovoracaceae bacterium
GACGGGCCTTCTCTACCTAGGATCCTTAAGCCTGCTGAAGAGCGTAACCCAGCTCCCATTCGCGATTTATCAGACGTTCAAGATCGAAGAAGAGTACGGCTTCAACCGCACCACCCCCAAGACCTTCGTGCTCGATTGGTTCAAGGGCATGGTCCTCGGCTCCTTGCTTGGCGCGCTCTTGCTGTCGATCTGCATTCAGGTTTTCCTCATGCTTGGCGACTCCGCCTGGTGGGTGGCTTGGATCGCGTTTTCTCTGCTCGGCGTGGGACTCGCCTTTCTTGCCCCCGCATTCCTTCTGCCGCTCTTCAACAAGTTCACTCCGATTCCGGGCGGCGCGCTTCGCGAAGCGGTCGAGCAGTACGCCGCAAAAGAGTCGTTCACGCTCAAAGGCGTCTTCATCATGGACAGCTCTAAGCGATCCACGAAGAGCAACGCTTTCTTCACCGGTTTCGGTGGTCTGCGCCGACTCGTTCTTTTTGATACGCTAATGGACCGCTTCAGCGTCCCGGAAGTGATGTCTGTCGTGGCGCACGAGGCGGGGCACTTCAAGAAGAACCACATCCCGCGCACGCTCGCACTTCAGCTCGGGGTGACGTTCCTCATGTTCGCCTTCTTGGGCTGGGTGCTGCGCTCCGATCCCCTTCACACCGCTTTTGGCTTTAACGGCGTGAGCGTTCATTCGGGCATCTTGATTTCTCTTCTCCTTTACTCGCCTATCCTGCGGCTCCTTTCGCTCCTTCCGAACGCCCTCTCCAGGAAGCACGAGTACGAAGCCGACGAATTCAGCATTCGCACTTACCACGAGCCGGAAGCCTTGATTTCGGCATTGACGAAACTCACCGCTGAGAACTTCGCGCATCTGACGCCGCATCCCCTTAAGGTGCTCTTCGACTACACTCATCCGCCGGTCAGTGAGCGAATTCGAAGAATCCGCCAGCTCACCACGAACAGCGCTCGAACATGATCGCCTCAAAAATGATCGAGCGATTGCGAAAGGCGCCGGTTCTCCGCCGCGGCGAAATCTTCGTCCTCCTCGGCATCGCCCTGCTTTGGTTAGGCGCGATTTCGCTTCGTCCGATTGTGATCGACAACCGCTGCTTGGGGCGTCCCGAGACGTGCCAGAGTACGATGCTCAACGCTCTGGACTTGAGATTCTTCAATGACTGGGACCCTTGGGCCAATTCCGTCTCCGACATCACCCAATACACTTCGGGCGTGATCGCCATTCTCATCCCTCTGCTGATCGCGGCCTTCGCCGCCTTGAAACGGCGGATCAGCGGACGCGGCGCCTTGCTGCAGGCCGGAACCGATTTCATCATCCTCCTGATGACCACCCTCCTGAACGGCCTCATCACCGAGATCAGCCGTCTCCTCGTGCAACGACCTCGACCTTTTGTCTACGGTGACCCCGCCCAGCATGGGGCGGAATTCGCCCACTACACTTCCTTCGTCTCCGGACATACGAGCTTTGCGACCACGGCCGGAGTCGCGCTCGTTTGCACGCTGGCCGGACGTCGAGCTACGCGACCGTTCATCGCGCTTGCGATCCTGAACGCGGCGATTTGGGCGATCAGCACGGCAAGTTTCCGCGTGGCCGCCGGCCGCCACTTCGTCACTGATACGCTCGGAGGAATGTTGGTCGGCGCAAGCGTCGCCGTCATCGTCGCCCTCTGGCATCGCACCCCATCGACTCCCCCGAAGGAATTCCATGAACAGCCCCTACCGCGCCCTCTTTGATCTTCAGCCCGGCCTGATCTATCTCAATGCCGGATCCGTCTCGATCTCCCCGCGCTCCATCACTGAAGCCAAACTTCGCCACTACCGCGAGGGCGAGCTCAATCCCACGAAGACCCTCTGGGAAACTTGGCCCCGTCTCTGGGAATGCCAAAAGGAGCTGGGACTTCTACTCGGCGCCGATCCGCGGGCGCTCTTCCTGCGCACCAACGTCACGAACGCCATGAACGCTTTCCTCCTCGGCCTCGATCACCTGAGCGCCGACGGCCGCGAGCCACCCCCCGGCGAGATCCTCGTCTCCAATCATGAGTACGGTGCAGTGGTGAACATCGCCCGATTCCGCGCCGAGCGCGACGGCCACACGATGCGGACCTTTTCGCTCACGGAATCGCCCGAAGCGCTCGCGCGACTCTCTTCGGCCGAGATCGCGCAACTCATCCTTGCCCAAATCCGCCCCGAGACCCGCCTGCTTTTGCTCAGTCACGTCCTCACTTCGACCGGAATGATTCTGCCCATTCGCGAAATTGCGCGGGAGACCCGCCGGCGCGGAGTGCTGCTCGCGGTCGACGGAGCCCACGCCACAGGCGCGATCCCGATGTCCTTCGATGGCGAAGGTGGGCTTGAGGATGTCGATTTCTACGGAGGCAACCTCCACAAGTGGACGCTCGGCCCAAAAGGCACGGGCTACGGCTGGGTTCCCAAGCGACATCACGCGCGCATGACGGGTCTCGAAGCCGGTTGGACCACGTTTGAATCCAATGATCCCTTCCACGCGTTTGGTGAAGCCGATCGGTTTCAGGGGCGAATGCTCATGTCGAGCTCCCAAGACTTCTCGAGCTTCTTTGCGATCCCCGATGTCCGGGATTTCTGGCAAAAACACGGTACCGAAGGACCGGCCCAACACCGAGCAACCCTTCGCCGTCGCCTGCGCGCCGGGATAGCCGAGCGCTTAGGATGGAAGTGTCTGTCGCCCGAAGGCGCACTCGAAGGTCCGCTCCTCACCTGGGAACTCCCGGCTGCGCTCCAAGTCCGTGGCCGCGCGATCATGGGCGAGCTCCTCGAGAAGAAGAACCTCCAAGTCGTGATCAATCGCGTCTGCGATCGCGCCTGTCTGCGACTTGCGCCGGCGCTTCACAATACGCTTGAAGAGATGGATCTCGCGGTCGAGATGATCGCCGAGTGCCTCGGCCAGAACGCTTAGCGGATCCAGTGTGGAAAGCTCGATTTGAATTTCCGCGTCGCGGGATCAAAGCTGCCCAAAAACGACCACTGCAGTAGAAACTGCTCGGCCTCCGTGAGCCCAGCTCCGATCACTCGCTCTGCGCCGGCCGGAAGATCGCCAAGCGCTTCATACTCGCGAATGAACTCAAGCCGAACCTCCTGCGCGCGAAGCTCGCCCGCACGGCCCTCTTCGCTCCAGTTATCTCCCTTGGCGGAGAGTTCCTCAAAGTAGTCCGCCAGGTTTGAGAAAAGCTCTTCTTGCGAGAGCCGGGTTGGCTTCAGCCGAGAAGGCGAGGAGTCACGCCAAGTCTGTTCTGTTTCGCGGATCTGCTTCCAGTAGGCGCTTGCCGCGGGAGACCACTTCGCCAGTGGCGGCATCGGAGCGCGCGCCCAGTTGTACTTCGAGGCCACCCACGCCTGCATCGTCGACGAAGGGTAGGCAAAGTAAGCGATGAGCCGCCGAAGCTCGGAGGTAGCGCGCTGCTCTTCCGTGAAATCAATCAGCTCAAAAGCGACCTGCATCTCCGTCGACAACGCCGCAGCTTCCCCAATCGTTGATAACGGAGTCACATCACCGGCCGGAGCGGGAAGTCGTCGATACGTGCGACTTTGAACCACGTGCTCCAGCTCATGCGCGAAAACGGCGGCGAGCAAGCGCTCCTCAGTATCGAGATAATCTTCGTTCACTTCGATCTTGCCGTCCGCTCCCACATGGATCTTCGTGCTGGAAGCGCGCGTAGAAAGGATGACCACCGGCCCCGTACCCGCGAGCCGAGCAAAGAGCTTCTTCCCCGAAGGCGCTTGGGCTGCTTGGGTGAGCACACCTTGCAGTCGACCACGCCGTTGAACCGCGACGTCTTCGAGTTGGAAGGTTACGCCCTCCACCTGAAACGGACTCGGGTCCGCACTCACCTGAGCACTCCAAATTGAACAGGTTGCAGTGAGTAAGAGATAGAGGGACTTATACACGACCAACTAAGTACACTATCGCCCTTTTGAGGTCAATCTGACATTTGACCATTTTTTCTCAGAAGCTTAGGGCCGCATGACGATTTATAATGCATTGCATTAACAACCCAGTCCGCAACGGAGAAAACAAAATGAAAGCCCTCTCGATTCACTGGAAAAAATCCACGATCGCAACCACCCTCTTCGCTCTTGTCACCGCACTCACGTCCTCTTCGGCCATGGCCGGTTGGGCGTGGAACTGCGCTGGCAAAGATGCTCAGGGAGTACCGTTTGAGGTTAAAGGCCTAAATAATCCCATTTATGCCGAGGCAGGAACCCCTCAACAAACTCTCTATACGGTCAAAATGGGATCTTTCCTCGATGGCACCGTTATCGAAGGGATGCTCTTCGA
>JBEIOW010000040.1:0-9451 GCA_040377385.1 Bacteriovoracaceae bacterium
AGCTCTGGTCACGATCGCGCGGCTTGAGCGGAAAAAATTTAGGCGCTTTTCGACTTGCGAGCCGGCTTGCCCTTTTTGGCCTGAATCCAGCTCGTCCAATAGTTCTTGCTCTCTTCGACGAGCAGCTTGACGAGGTCGTCCGGATTGAGGCCCAACGCCTTCACGAGCTTCGCCAGAATGTGAACGGGTGGGCTTGAGGCGCCGCGCTCCCAATTGGCAATGAATTGAGGCTTGTAGCCGAGAGTCTTGGCGAGAGCGGCCTGCGTGAGGCCCGCCTTGAGTCGTGCTTGCTTGATGTATTCACTAACAGATGCTGGGCGGAATGCGTGCATAGGATGTGTTTAGATTTAGCAGATCTGCTTAGTGACTTAAAGGGCTAACGTTAAATTCCTGTCGTTCGGGATGATTTTTTGCGCCCACAATCTCGGCCTTCAGTGTTCCGAGAAAACCCGCCACCGCGCCGTCCTCGTCAAGGAGCGAGTAAAACGGACCTTGTTGAACGAAGAATTGCCGGCGCTCTTCGGAGAAAATTTCTTCTAGGAAGTGGCCAGGGACGTCGACGATTGCGGGGTGTTCGCTGGGCTGTTCGATACACTGACGGATCCCCCGAACAATCTGTTCCGTGATCTTCGCTGGGCGTCGGTACAGCTCGTCCCAGGGGTGGCTGTACAGGTCGAGAATCGAATAGCTACAAATCTCCAGAAACCGGAAGTTGCGGTAGAGCTGGATGAAATCAGCAGAGTAGACCTCGACGACATCGTCCTCAGAGAATTGTTCAATCGCTCCGGCACCGAGATTGAGCCGGAGTTGCGAAAGCCCGAAACGAATAATCCTCCGGGACTCCCGGAAGGGGATCCCTTGAGCACGAGCGCTTTCGCAGGCGCGAAGGAAATCGGTCAAACGACTGAGGACGATTTTTTGTGAGGCTGCAGGTAAGCGGCTGAATCGACTCAGCGCTGCCGGAGTGTGAGCGGTGACTCGCACATTTTCAGACAAGCAGTGGTCTTGAATCTGTTCCGTGACCTCTTTTGCCGCATCCAGCGCGAGGGTCAGAGGCAGGGAGTCATTGAAACTAGGGCGAATGTTCATCGGTGAGCACCTCAGCGAGTTGTGCTCAGAAAGTAGTCTTTTCGGTATAGGCGAGTCAAGCGGATCGAAGATCAACCGCCTTCGTCCCGTGTGGGACAAAGGCGGTTGTCCTCAGTGGCTTTTATGCTCAGTAGAGCGTGCTTTTGCGGTCTTCTTCGTAGGTTCGCGTGGGGGTGGCATGAAGACCGGGGCGATCGCCGGGCTTAACGTCGCTGCGTGCTTCGCCCGTCGATGAGATGTCCTTTGCGCCAGTTTCTTCCAAGAGCACTTTTGCTTTGAAGGCCCACTCTGGGTCATCGGAGTGTACAGACAGAAGAATTCCGCCCTCCTTAACCAGGCCTTCATACCGCTTGGCTTCGTATTCGGGGATTCCCATCCCTACGAGAGCGCCGGTGAGAGCGCCGACGGCGCCGCCGACCCCCGCACCCGCGAGTGCCGCCATGATCGGCCCGGCGGCGACCAGAGGCCCGACTCCCGGGATGGCCAGGGCGCCGATTCCGGCAAGCCAACCGAGAGTTCCACCGAGAACGGCGCCCGTACCTGCGCCAGTCGTCGCGCCTTCAGGGGCTTTGGTGTGCTTCTCGTGAGCGAACTCTTTGGTGCCTTGGGAATCGGCCATCAGCACGGAGACATCAGAGTGGCGAAAGCCATCGCGCTTGAGGGTCTCTACCGCACGCTCGGCACTTTCGCGGTTGGCATAGATGCCGAAGACGGAAATATTGGAGCCTTCAAATTGTTTGTTTTTATGTTCGTTCTTCATGGGAGTCCTTTCGGTTGGGTTGAGTCGATGGGTTATCGACGAGGGGCGACTTCGAGTTCGTTCATCACGCGCTTGGCGCCTTGCGCACGGAGAGCGATCTTTTCAATCTGTAGCTTCTCGCCGCTCGTGCGAACGGGGCCTTTCAACGTGATGTTTCCGTTCTGCGTAATGATTTTGATGTTTTGCCCATAGGTAGAAAGGGCATCGTCGGCCATGAGGTCTTTGCGGATTTGGCGCGTAATCGCGATATCAGCGGGTCCGCTGGACTGATCCTGCGCCGTGAGTTCTACGTTTTCCTGAATGCGTTGGTTGACCGCAGCATTGTCGGGTTTCTTGGATTCTGCGGTAGCGAGATTGGCGCAGATCATCAGGCAGGGGAGAAACAGAGTCAGGGTTGCGAGGATGCGGTTTGAAATGCCGGTGCGCGAAAACGATCTCATAAACGAGTCTCCTTCAGGGTTGAATCCACTCTTCTTAAGCGAAGACTTTGCAAAGCGCGGACCTGACTGAATCGGGGAAGATCGTCTTTTCCTTGCGGCAGAATGACAGGGAGTTTCGCCCTAGTTGAATGAGGTTCCTGTGGTACGCGACTTGCTGTCCTGCTTTCTGTACGTGAAATCGAACCGTGGCCGTCATGCGACATCGATCGAGTGGGGTGAAACGGGATGTTCAGGAAGGATCCTCATATGCGGTGCACTCAGATTTTGGTGGTGGAAGACAATGACGACATCCGCGAGACGATCGTGGAGGCCCTTTCGACGGAAGGCTATCGATTGCTGTCCGCCAAAAATGGTCTGGAAGCGCTGAAGCGATTAGCGGAGCCCGGCGCAGATGCCGAGCCGACGCTGATCCTCCTGGATCTGATGATGCCGGTCATGAGTGGTTGGGAATTTCTGGACGAATTCAAGCAGCGGTTCCCCAATCGTCCACATAAAGTCGTGACGCTTTCGGCGGTCGCGAGCACACAAAGCATTGAAGACCCGACTCCCTTGGAGACGGACGGAAGCCTAAATAAACCGATCTCGCTCGATCCTCTGCTGGAGGAGGTTCGAAAGTTCTGTGGCATGGGTGAGATCATTCCTGCGGGCTCGTGGAAAAATCCGATCAACTCCCAGGGCCGCATTTCTCGTGCGATCTAGGGGTTAACATTGCTCTATGAATTCGCGGAACGGATCCTCCCTCTTTTTCCTCTCCGCGATCGCTTTGCTGGTCGCGTTCTACTTCGCGCGGCCCGTGTTCATTCCCTTGGTTCTTGCCGCTTACCTCGCGGTTCTTCTTGATCCCACGGTATGCGCACTTGAGCGCGTGGGCCTGACTCGGACGTTAGGGACCGCGGTTGTGGTCTCGATGTTTCTGCTCTTCGTAGGCGTGGTGGGCTGGGTCTTGGTGGACGCTGTCTCTGTTCTAGGCGCGCGAATGCCGGAATACGGTGAGGCGGTTCGGGGAATCGTGCAGTCGGTGCAGGTTCGTTTCGATAGCTTTGGGCGATCTGCAGCGGTAATCGAGCATACGTTTGAGGGCGTTCAGCGCGTGCGGATCGTGGACGACTACTCGGCGTTCAGCCCCACTCTCATGAGCGGTGTGGGGTCGCTCTTCAGTACTCTGGGGATTGCTGTGTTCGTTCCCTTGCTTCTTTATTACCTCTTGGCCGAGAAGCCGAATATCAAAGAAAGCATCAACACGTTGATCGGTCGATTCTCTTACATCCCCAAACTGGATCGTGAGATTCCTCATGCAACTCGCGTTTTTTTCGTAGGCAATTTGATCGGCGCCATCGCTCTCGTTGCTACCCACATCGCGCTCTTTGAACTTTTTGGACTGGAGCGTCCACTGGCTCTGGGCTTGACGAGCGGTATCCTCAACCTACTGCCGATCATCGGCATCCCCGCTTCGCTGACGTTGCCTTTCCTACAAGGACTCCTCCAGTTTTCGGATCCTTGGCCCTTTGCGGCCCTAGCGCTCTCGGTTGCGATCCTCCATTTTGTGATCGGAAACCTAGTGATTCCCCGGTTTGTTGGGCGTCGTGCGAACATCAACACTACGGCGCTGATTCTCGGAATTCTCTTTTGGGGTTGGCTTTGGGGGCCAGTCGGCTTCCTGCTCGCCGTACCCCTCACGTCTACGCTGAAAACGCTTCTTGAGAGCAGCGACCGTACGGCTTTGTTCGCAAATCTTCTCGCGGCTCGTCCAAGGTCCCTTCGTCGACCGGCGGCGCAGAGGCGCGCAGCGATCAGCTAAGCTAGGTACAGCTCAGCTCGCGTATTCGCAGCTCTCGACGGCTTTGAACTTCTCCGGGTGAACAGCAATCCCTATTCCGCCGAACTCGTCGCGTCGCTTGCGGAGAACCCATCCGCTGAGACCGGTCCGGGTGAGGACCCAACGGCCGTGCAAGCGGTTGCCGCTCATCGTGAACTCAATTCTTCCCCGGCAATAGGCGTCCTGGGCGTCACATTCGGGTTCCCAAACTCCTTGATCCCAGACGGATGCGATGTCTGAGCCGTAGACCCAAGTCTGACCGAAGAAGGCATGGTGAGCGAACCCGTCATCCCCTGCGGCACCCACCTCTACGGCCGCGCGTTTTGCGCCTGGTTCCATCGAGGGTGTCTTGGGGATAGACCAAGTTTTCATTTCGCCATCGATCTCGAGCCTCAGCTCGAAATGATGGCCCGAGCCGTGATGCTCCTGCACAACGAAAAGGAGGCGGGACGAACGCGTGTTTCTTTTCATCATTGAATGCTTCCGATCGAGACGACAGGGAAGCAAATCATGGGCCGGGGCAGGGAGGTCCGCGTACCGGGTGGCGTCATGGTTTTGACGATGCATTTAGCCCTCCTTGACCGCCTCAGGGTCGCTCGTCGATTGAGTCCTCACTGAGAATTCCGATAGGGAAGGGTGGGTGATCTCTCATTCCTCTTTTTCGCTCTCTCACGGGTAGCGTTCGCGGTGGGCTTCGCGCTCAGCATCGCGGTTTTGCCCACGGCTCTCGCCGTCGAAGAATCGTGGGAAGACCCGGTCGGTCTCGAGGAGCGAACCGAAGAAGAAGGTGAGGAAGTTCTCTACGCCCTCCAGGCGGTAGAGCGAGATCTTGGGGAAGCCAACACGGCCCTGATCGGACCTCGCCAAGTGTCCTGTTTTTATCGACCGGACAAGCCGCCGCCCGCGAACGCGTGTCCGCAAGTGCTGCTTGGATTCACTCGGGCAGATCGCAATACCTCGATGAGTTTCGCCGGGATCTTCGCAGGTGAGAACGTGCAAGCAAACTGCCAGGTTGCTCTTCCGAAGGGGGTTCGCTCCGCCGCCGATGCGGAGCGACTGATCGCCGGGATTCAGCCGGCAGTTCCAAATCCTTATCTCGGCCAGGCTTCCTTTCTGGGGCATCTGAACTCAGTCTGCTTGAAGGGCAGGGGCCTGAGTGAAACCGAAAAAATCCGCGTAACCGCGGAGTACTACGCGATGATCTCACGTTTACGAACCGGCGCCGCCGTTAGCCTGGAGTCCATCTCCTCGATTGATCGACTGCTGGGTGAGTCTACCGTGGCAAGCGCGGGCGCATGCCACACCCGTGGAGTTCCGGAAACGTCCGTTTGGTGCGACCGTTTGCGAAGCTGCCCAAAAGCAAAAGCCCAGCTGGCGAGAACGGCGAAGGACTCCGAGCAAGCGTGGGGAATCTACCAATCGGCGCTGAAGGCCTATCACACTGAAGCGTCGCGAATTGCTTCGATTGAGCAAGCCCAAGAGCGCGCGCAAGTCGCCGATCTGACGAAGCCCGTAGATCACCCGCCCGCTCGTGGATCGAACGCGACGAAAAGTTGGAAGCCGTCTCCTCCCGATCAAACGCGGCTGCGAAAACTCGGGGCGATTCTTCGCGCGGTGAAGGTTCAGTACCCGTGGTTCGGATTTCCAGGCTTTGAGAAATTCGCCGCAAGCCGTCAGTTCGGCAACGGGATCAAGCAGTATTATCGGGATGTGCGGACGAAGCTGCGCGCGGATTCGGACGCCATTCGTCGTGCGAGCGATTGTTTGCACCTTTCGGGAAAAACTCGACCGTCGCGCGCTTGCGTGGATGCGGTCCGAGCGATCGGCAAGCGGCTACCCCCATTGCCGCAAACGATCCCGTCGAATGGCGCCAGAGGCGTCTCCGCCGCTCGGCAGATTTTCACGAATCTCGTGCAATGCACGTATGACCAGCGCGCTCACCAGCAAGTCATGAATCGCGCGGCCACTGACTTCTATGTGGGAGCGGGGACGACGGTTTTGACATTTGGAGCGGCGAGCATCGCGGGCGCGGTGGTGAAGGGCGCCGGTATGGCCGGGAAGACGGCGACCATCGGGAAGTACGCCATGCAGCTGGCCGTCGCCGGGGGAGGAGAGGTGGGATCGCTCCTGATCGATCTCGACCGGTGCGAGGAGAAGTTCTCGCATTTCAAGCTGGGCGATGCGGGAGCGATGAAACGCCTCGAACAGGGCCCAGTTTGCGCGGAGGCTTCGCGGCAGTGGGAGCAATCGGGCGATTCGACCTATCGTGACTGCAGCCGCAAGGCGTTTACGAAAGCACTGATCGCGTTCGGCGCCATGGGCGCCGGCGGGGTACTGAAGGTGGCGGGTTCGGCAGGCCTAAAGCCAGTCGTGGCGGCGAATGAGATTCTTGGCAAGATCGCGCGTCGATTAGGCCTAAAGACCGCGATGGGCTTGATCAAGAAGAAGGTGCCCGGTTTTAAGGAGTTGGTGAAAGGCGACTACGTTGATGAGTTTCGAGTCGTCTCTCAGCGTAGAGCCGACCTCAGCAGGGCTTCGACTTCTCGGATGCGGGAGTATCTCGCGGCACCTCGCGGCAGTGCTGAGCGCCTGCGTTTAAAAAAACTGTCTGATGAAGCGTCGAGCGAGCTGCTGACTTTCAACGAAGAGGTTTACGGACCTGCGTTCAAGAAATTCACCTCGCAGATGAATCAGAAACACGCCGTCGCGCAGCAGCAGATGGCGGAAATCAAACTGGAAAAGCTTCCGTTCGCCGAGAGGGAGTATTTTGTGGCGGTTCGTGAGGTGCTGCGCTCGATTCGATCCGCGGACGATTTGCTCGCTGCTCTGGATCTCACTCGAGGAGAATTGGAAAAGCTCCAGTCGGCAGGGGCTTCGCCTTAGATCATCGCCTGATGGTCGGCGTAGATGCAGTTGCCGATCACCACCTGCATGCCGAGTGCTTGCGCGCGTTCACCCGCCTATTCGTTTTCAGCCCCCGGTTGCATCCAAAAAACTTTCGGCTTGAGCGGGGCCGCTTCCTCGACTAGCGCGGGGATCGCGTCGGGTGAGCGGAAGACATCGACGATCTCGAGGGGGCCCGGCACCTCTTTCAAAGTGGCGACGACGGGGATGCCCGGGATTTTCGGCAATCCTGGGTTGACTCCCGTCACTTCAAAGCCGTGATCTTGGAGATATCGGGCGATCCAGTGGCTGGGGCGATCTGGATTGGCGCTAATGCCCACCACGGCGACCCGGCGGAACTTTTTGAGAATCGCCCTGATGTCGGGTGTGCGAGGGGAGTTCATCCCGCAAACGTTAGCAATCTTGGGACCCCGCGCGGAGCCAAAAGTGGCGGCATTTTCCGGTGCGGAATGACCTCGGGGTCAGTGTGCACAGTCTGTTTCGAGGCAACGCGAAGCGTCAAGTGATTGAACTCATTCAGGCGGATATTGGTATGTGCCTTGCTGATGCGACTCTGAATTCTTAGTTATAACGGGAGAACAAACATGAAAGTCCAAGGAATCTGTAGCGCGCTCATTACTGCGATGACGCTAGTGACTTCGAGCTTCGCGGCGGCACCAAGTCCCGCTTTTGAAGCCCTCGAAGCTGAGTTGAATAACATCGGTCTGAAGTCGAAAAACGACATCTGCTATCGGCAGGAACAAACCGGAACGCGGACCGAGTGCAACACCTCGGGCAGCGACCGGGTTTGCCACGATGAGCCCCGCCGTGAGTGCGAAGACACCACGCGCCGTGAGTGCGAAGACACCACGCGCCGCGAGTGCACGGACACCACGCGCCGCGAGTGCACGGACACGACGCGCCGCGAGTGCACGGACACCACCCGTCGTGAGTGCACGGACACCACGCGTCGCGAGTGCTCCAACACGACCCGCCGCGAGTGCCGCAATGAATCCGAACGCGTTTGCGAGTCGGTGAATCGCCGCGAGTGCTCCAACCAACAAGTTTGCCGCAACGTTCCTGATGAAGTCTGCCGCACGGATGCCAACGGCAACCGCGTCTGCCAGACCGTTCAGCGCCGCGTTTGCGAAAACGAACAGGTTTGCCGCGATGTTCCGGATCAAGTGTGCCGCAACGTCGATCGCCAAGTCTGCCGCGACGTTCCTCATCAAGAGTGCCGCGACGTTCCGGATCAAGTCTGCCGTAACGTTCCAGACCAAGTCTGCCGTAACGTTCCAGACCAAGTCTGCCGTAACGTTCCAGATCAAGTCTGCCGTAACGTTCCAGATCAAGTCTGCCGCAACGTTCCTGATCAGATCTGCCGCAACACGACGGAACGCGTTTGCCGCGATGTTCCTCGCAACAGCTGCTACGAAGTTCCGGTGTACGAGCAAGTGCCTTACGAGTGCGAGGACAATACGAACCTCCCTCGTCCGACGCTCTCGAACGTCACGATCATCGTGAACGGTCAGCGCCTCCAGGCGGCCAAGACCTACATGCAGCAAGGTCGCCTCCTGCTCCCGATCCGCGCTCTCTTCGAGGCGCTCGGTGCTCGCGTCGACTACGCCGCCGCGACGAAGAAGATCACCGCCACGTATCAAGGCCGCACGGTCGTGATGACGGTGGGATCGACCGCCGCTTCGGTGGACGGACGCTCGGTGAAGGTGGACGTTCCTCCGATCAACATCGGCGGCAGCGTGTACATCCCACTGCGTTTCGCGGGTGAATCCCTCGGCGCGACGGTGGACTACAACGCCGCTAGCCGCACGGTCACGGTTCGGAACTAATCGGATCTCGATCCATTAGCCGAATGAACTGAAAGACAGAGAGCCGGCTTCCCTCGCGGGGAGTCGGCTCTCGCCGTTTTGGAATACGTCTCCGGCCCGCACCAGGAAGGGTGACAGGCGCGGGATGAGGATGAGAACGTGACTCGGATGATTCCATTCTCTGTACTCGACCTGGCACCTCTCGTGGAGGGCGGCGACGCCGCCCGGTCCTTCCGACAGTCCTTGGACCTCGCGCAGCATGCGGAGCGCCTTGGGTACCGCCGTTTTTGGCTAGCTGAGCACCACGGGATGCCAGGGATCGCGAGCGCGGCAACCGCCGTCGTGATCGCGCACGTCGCCCAGGGCACCTCGAAGATTCGGGTTGGCGCGGGCGGCATCATGCTTCCCAATCATTCGCCGCTCGTGATCGCTGAGCAGTTCGGGACGCTCGAGTCCCTATTTCCCGGCCGAATCGATCTCGGTCTCGGTCGCGCACCCGGGTCCGATCAGATGACTTCGCGCGCTCTGCGCCGGACGCTCGATACGAATCCCGATCAGTTTCCTCAGGACGTGATCGAGCTGATGGAGTATTTCGCGCCACCGGAGGGTGATCGGAGACGGGTGCGCGCGATCCCGG
>JBEIOW010000369.1:0-3083 GCA_040377385.1 Bacteriovoracaceae bacterium
GCGACAACCAAAGAAAATTCTCGAGTGCAGCGAGATGTTGCCTCTTCTGCGTATTCCTGGCGGCAAGAAAGAGCACCGCTTGCAAGGAGACAGGATTCGCTTTCGCCGTCACGGTGATTTCGTTGAGGAGAGCCAGCGCCGGCGCCTCGAGTTCAAGACGCCAGAGCGCATTCGCACGGAGGAACTTCGCCTCGTGGGCGAAAGTACTACCTGGAACTTCGGCCTCCAGGAAGTCGAGCGTCTTGATCGCCAAGGCGTGATTGCCGTCTCGATAGAGCTTAAGCGCCAGCCGCAGGTAGCGGGCATCCGCTTCCTCACCGACCGGGCTGAGATAGTTATGCTCGGCGTCCGGGGTCTGGGTCGAGATCCAGCGGGAGAGGTCCAGCGCTTCATGAGCGGGAGTGAACGGAAGAAAAACATCATTCTCGCGGGTCAAGGGAGTGCGACAGATCAAAGAAACGTCCTCGCGCTCCTTGCGGCGAGCATCGTTCGCGAGCCGGCGACCTTCGCGCTCCTGGGCTTCACGCTTCAGGCGATCCAGCTCACTCTCGCGTGCCTTTTTCTTCTGGGCGACTTGATTTTGACGCACGCTCTGACCGGCCTTAACCCAGAAATCCAGAACAACCGCCGACGGATTCGGCTGACGGTAGTCAAAACGCTCCATACGCGGATGAGCCGGCGCGTTCGGGCCTTCCGGGAACTTCCAAGTCCCCCGAATCCGAAGCCCATCCGAGCTTTCGGTGAACTTCAGACCAAGAAGGCGGCTGTCCTTCTTTTCGCGGCCCAGCGCTTCCGCCCAAGCCGCTTCTTGGCCGATCGGAGCGCCGAGCTCAACCAGGCTGGAGCCCGGGATCTCCATTTCGAAGCCATCGGGCAAATCCTTAAATTTGACCGCGACGGTCGAGTCGACCGGAATCGACAGGCGGGAGTGGGTGCCAAAAGTTTGGAGGCGAATCGCCCCGGAGTCGGGACTGGAACGTGAAGCGGAGGGAATCAATAGGGATAGCAAAGAAGACGCCGCTAATGCGGCGAACCCGAGGGGGGCGAACCATGACTTCCTGCCGTAGGTCCTCATCGCTTCCTGCTTACTCTCACGACACCGTGCCCTCATCATGAAGGCCTCGGAACGGATCACCGTCGAAGTCACATAGAGCAATTGCGGTGCCAGAGCAGGAAAAATCTTCTCGCGGGCAGAAGTTTCCGATCCCGTTGGGGAATCGAGTGCCGGGCCCTTTTCGGCCGATCGGCAAGCAGTCCCCGAATTTTGACCCTTTCGTCAGCGTTTGGACGGAAGCTGCGGTGAGAATTGACGTTTTTTCGCTTAGTGAGAAGCCCGCAATCTCGCTATAGTACATGCTTCATGCACCCTGATCGGCACTCTCCTGCCCCTCACTTTTCCTCTCCGTTTCGCACGATCATCGTGCTCGTCACGCTCGTCGCCACGACCGGCTGTACGACGCTTGTGGGAAATGTTCGTCCCGTCGAAGAGAAGTCCGACAATTACCGAGTCATGAATCTCGCCAGCGCCAACCCGGACTGGAAGCGACTCGAGATGATTCCGACCGAAGAAGACTCCTCGGCCTCCGATGCGCCAGACGTGGCCTATCAGTCCACCTTCACTGGATCGACGATCTCCATGAATTCAGCCTGCCGCTCGACCACGGCGACCTCCGGTGAGACGCTCGAACGGCTTATGCGCGTCCTGCTCCTGGGCGTAAACGACGTCAGCGCTCGTAACGATCGCACACTCGACCTCGATGGAACCCCGGCGCTCGAACGCGTGGTCATGGGCCAGCTTGCCGGCCAACCCGTCAAGATTCAGGCGATCGTTACCCGAAAGGGCGAGTGCATCTACGACCTGATGTATATCGCGCGGCCGGATCGGTTCGAAGAAAGGCAGGCTGATTTTGCCCGCTTCTTCTCCTCTCTACGTCTGAAATAAACCGGGATAGACTCTTTCCATGACCACCATCGCGATGCATTCCGGAGTACGGGATTATTTCCGGGATACGGTTCGAAACATTGGCGCATCGACGATCTCGCTCATTCGTTTCGCGGGTGGATTCGGAATCCTCAGCTACAAGATCTTCAAGGAACTTTTCACGACCAAGTTTTACTTCCGGCTCACGATGGAGCAGCTCTATAAAATCGGCATCCAGTCTTTTGTCCTCGTTCTCGTGACGGGATTGGCCACGGGCTCCGTCATGGCGCTGCAATTCGGCTTCGGACTGCAAAAATTCGGCGGTACGCTCTACGTCCCGAAAATCTCGGCACTCACGATTCTGCGCGAGATGGGCCCTGTTTTCACCAGTCTCCTCGTCGCCGGACGGATCGGCTCTGGCATCGCAGCCGAGGTCGCTTCCATGAAGGTGACTCAGCAGATCGACGCGATCCGCGCGCTCGGCACGAGCCCGATCGCCCGCATTGTGATCCCGCGCGTGGTTGCGACGCTGATTGCGCTCCCTCTGCTCACCTGCTTTGCCAATTACATTGGACTCTACGGCGCACTGATGGTCGCGGACGCCGAGCTCAACATCCACCCCGAATACTTCGTCACCAAGGTGCTCGATACGCTCATCATCGAAGACTTGCTCACGGGTCTCGCCAAGACCGTGGTCTTCGCATACTTCATCTCGGTAACGGCGTGCTGGAAGGGCTTAGAGACGACGGGAGGCACTCAGGGGGTAGGAAATTCCACCACGTGGGTCGTCGTGGCCTCGAGTATTTTCATCATGGTGTCGGACTTCTTCCTCACGAAGTTCTTCATCCTCACGGTATTCTCAAACTACTGATATGAGCGCGACGCACGCACCGAAAATCGCCCTTTCCATCAAAGACGTGCACAAGGCCTTTGGCGCCAAGAAGGTGCACCAAGGCGTCGAGTTCGATCTCTATGAAGGGGAGATTCTAGGCCTTTTCGGCGGCTCTGGAACCGGCAAGAGCGTCATTCTCCGCTCCATTATCGGGCTAGAAAAACCCGATCAGGGCCAGATTCTGTTTGAGAACGTGGATCTGACCAAGCTCGGAGAAAAACGTCTCGTCCCCTACCGCACGAAGATCGCCTACGTGTTCCAGAACGGCGC
>JBEIOW010000291.1:0-3807 GCA_040377385.1 Bacteriovoracaceae bacterium
ACTCCAAGATGCACGATTTCAGCAATGTGACTCTCACCCTGAACAGTGCCATCCGGTTTGGTCTCGGCGAGACTAAGACCTTCTTCCGTTCCAATCACGACAGGAAGGCAAGCCATCTCACAGAACGTCAGTTCAATGCCTCGCTCAAAAACTGGAAAAACCAAGAATATCTACATTGCAGCCTAGAGCTGGATCCTAAAGCTAAAACCTCGCAAGAACGAGCCGTTCGAATCTTGCCCAAAGGCAGAAAATTGAAGGTGAAAAAGGCATTCTATCAAGAGTCCCCTCTCGCAAGCGAATCGGCCCGGTCAGTACGCGCGCACCTCACTCTAGTTCTGGATGAAGCGAGAATGCCCGGAGCGGTCATTCGCTGTACGAAGATGATCGGCACCGTAAACGGTCGTCCCTCCGTGATAACGGACTATAGTTTATCCCGGGCGCTTGACGCGAAGGTCACCGGAACCCGACCGAGCGAAGGCAAAGATGTCCCTACGATCATCCTGAATCACACTTCTCCAGAGTCGGCACTCGAAGCGATTTAAGGAATACGAGAGGACCTACTCGGCCCGCGAAGGAATCTCGTCCATGTGCGCGAGCGCCGCGCGGGACCAGGTCCTCTCGAATTCTTCTCGTGAAAGCTCAAGCGTCGCCTGGCGGTAAGGATTCTGCGTCTGATCCGAGCGATCCAGCTCGGGATGAAGCGAATAGAACGCGCGCAGTGCCCGTCCGTACCCGACCGTTTTGGGAAGTCGATCCCACCCGTGTTTCAAAGCGGCGATCACCTCGAGCGAGTCCTCGGAGGGCATACCCTCCGGATTCGCCAAGCCTTTCGCTACGGTCTCACCCCAGGAATCAAAGAAAGGACCCAGCGGAATCAAGAACTCCCGGCGACGACGGAGACTGCGCGGCTTCCGGAGTGCGAAGTGACGATGATTCTCGGAAGCCATTGAGGTGTCGCCAATCGCGCTCTTGTAGAGTTCGCCCGCTACCCAAAGACGCCCCAGGTGACGCAGCTTCCGGTCCGAATCAAAGGGCTGTGCAGTGAGCTTGTAGCACTCAAGCCGCAGAGGATCTGCGAACGAAAGCTCCCACATATCCATCACGCGATCGAGGTCGCCAAAATTGTGAGCGATGATCGCGGACGCCCGCAAACAGCCCAATCCGTCCTCGGCGCGCCAAAGCGAGCCAAAGACCTCGGAATGCCGCGAAACTTCGGCTCGAATTTCCGTAGAGAGTTCCTCTCGCTTGAGCTTGGCCTCCTGGGAAGAATAGCGAAGCAGCGCGCAGTAGGCGCCGGCCGCCAACGTGAACCACTCTCCCCGATGACCCGCGATCCAGTCGCTCGCCTGGGGAGTCCCGAATGCGCCGATCTCATTGCGTTCGGACACGGTCCTGAAATCCCACTGCCGGCTGTCCACCACCAGTGAGGCCATCGCGAGTGCTGTCTCGAGCGGCAAGCCCGCAGGCCAGAGCTTGTGCCGAATTTGATTGTCGACGTCCGTCGGCACGGGCGTGCCGCAAGTCAGATAATGCGCGGACACGCAGAGTCGAAAGTATTCAAAATGATCGAGCTTTCGCGAAGTGAGGTCCGGCGTTTCGAGCACGAGCTTCGCGGGCGGAAAGCGTTCCGCCATCGCGACGCCGAGCGCTTCCCAGAGGTAGGGCATCGTATTGCGCACTTGCGAGAGCAGAAGGTCCGGCGCGATGCCGCGAGGGAAGGAAGCCATTTCCGAGGACATAACTCGCGTGGCCTTTTTTCACCAACCCTAGTATCAAAGATTCTATGTCACTGAAGCAGTCACCGGAGCTCCTGGCCTTTCTTTCGACTCACTTTCCGGACGCGAATCCCGACCCCGAGTCGGACGCTCAAATCGCGAAGGATTTCGCCGCCCGCACGTCTGGGGACCGGCTCCTCCTCGTTCTGGCGCAGGCGCGACTGCTTTTTGATGCTCCCGAACTCCCTCTGGATGAGCTGGGCTCTGAGGCAAACCGCTGGTTTGGCGACGCGGAGGAGGCTCGCGCTTGGCTTGGACTCCTCATCGGGGCACTTGATTCTGCCGCGATTGCCACGAGCGCCCTCGTCGTCAAAGACAGCAACGGTGCGGTCTTGAGCGAAGGCGACGCCGTCACGGTCATCAAGGACCTCAAAGTCCGCGGGGGATCAAGTGACCTCAAACGCGGAACGCTCATCAAGAAAATCCACCTCATCGACGACGCCGAGAACATCGAGTGCCGAGTGGATGGAAGCACGCTCGTCCTGAAAACCTGTTTCCTCAAGAAAGCCTAATCGCATGCGGCTCCCTGCACTGGTCGCCGGGCTTGCTCTCGGTGCTGTGATCGGCCTCTCCCTCTCCGCGCAGGCCGATCCCTGTCTCTCCGGAGAGCAGCTCGGGCCCTATCTCGCAAGCACCCCGCTCATTACGACGAAAGACCCAGCCGTTCACGAGCTCGCTCAGCGGCTCAAGGCCCAAGCCCCCTACCCGCGCGACCAAGCGGTGGCGATCCACAACTGGGTGCGCGACGAGATCCCTTTTGGCTTCAACTCAAAGTTTCACGACGTCACGGCGGCCGAAGTCCTCCGCTCGAAAACGGGATTCTGTCACACGAAGACTACCCTATTTTTGGCGCTCCTCCGCTCAGCCGGAATCCCTGCGCGACCGAAGTTCGTGACGATCGACGGTAAGCTTCTCGAAGGCTACACGAGCCGCGGGGCCTACATCGACCACTCCTTCGCCGAGGTCTACCTCGACTGCAAATGGATCCCGCTCGACAGCTACGTGCTGGACCTGCCCCTGCTTGCCGCCGCCGAGAAGAAGCTGAAACTCGATCGCAAAGACATCGGCTACGGTACGGTGATCGGCGCGACCGGCGTATGGGATGGCTATCGTCCGGCGTTCAGCCAGTATGTCACCCACCCGTCCGCCGGACCCTATCCCGTAGGCCATCCACTGTCGGGCCGAGCACCGCTCTCGAATCGGGACTTTGGTGACTACAAGGATGTCGCTGATTTCTACGCGCGAGCAAAGGGCACGATGAACGGCGGATTCATCACGCGGGCGGTGTTCTATTTCTTCGCGCCCTCGATGAACCGCACGATCCGTCGCATTCGCACGGACGGCTGAAGGGTTAGGCCTGAACGCCTACCAGGACTAAGCGGACATTCCGTCCATCGGGCGACTCGACCTGCAACGCATCTCCTTCGCTCAGCGGCGCGCTGAGACGCACGCGGAGTGTATCGCCCGCGTCCAGACGCCGGCGCTCCACACCCGGCGCAGAAACGACGACTGCGCCGTCCACAGCGAAAAGGAAGTTCCACCGTCCCGCCGGCAGCCACGCAAAGCGCTCACCGGCCGAAACGGTCGCCATCTCCGTCACTCCTTCCGCCACACCTTTGCGCACGAAAAGGCTGAGATCTGTGACAGGGCCATCGATGAGTTCACAGCGGCTCGGCAGATCCCCGGGAAACTCGCAAGGAGCGTCGGGCGCAATTTCCTGCGCCTCTTCTTCGCCGCCTTCTGGATACGTATGAACGAGCCGAATCCCCATGCCGTCGAGAACGACCAAAGTGCGATCATGCTCCGGGAACGGTGAGAATGGAGAAGCGCGCTCGATGCGAGCGGAGCTCAAACGAAAGAGAAAATCGCCCTTCCGCAGGTCGGCGCCCGCCGGCTCGATCGCGATCTGATCGGTGTGGCCCAGACCGTTTTTCCACGCGGCACGCACATAGGAGGACTTGGAGATGACCTGAGCTTCGACCATGGGAGGAGCTTAGCAAAAAAAAGCCCCGGCGAGCGAGTGCTCGTCGGG
>JBEIOW010000476.1:0-2368 GCA_040377385.1 Bacteriovoracaceae bacterium
CCCGACCGCGAGTGGCTCCTTCACCCCGCCATCGGTGAAACCGAAGTGGCTCAGGAAGCCCTCATGCACGCAGCGCTCGCATTCGTTCGCGCCGCTCCTCGCTCGTAAAGGTTCGCCAGAACGTTCGCCCACGAAAAAAGCCGGCCGGGGAATCCCCCGACCGGCTCTTTTTCTTTTTGAAGTGTCGTTCGACTTAAAAGTTCATCGTCACGCCGGTGTGCAGCGTGAACGCGGAGCTCTTGAAGTCGCCCGAAGTCGTCGAATCGGCCGTATCGAAGCCCGTGCCGCCGCCGAAGGCGTATTCCAAGGCACCGTCCAGCGTGATCATTTCGTTCAACGCGTAACCCGCGCCGGCGTTGAAATAGTGCGCCGAGCCCGGAGAAGAGATGAACGATTTCGAGCGTTCCGTCGGAGTGACTTGCGTCGTGAGCGAGTAACCGCCGCGAAGCTTAAGCACCCCGAAGCCGCCGTATTCTGCGCCGAGGCGGAAGACGTGCTGGTTCCTCCAGCCTTGGCTGATGTCGGTCAGAGGAGAAGTCACCGTCTGGGCTCCGACCGGGATACCAATCGAACCTTCGACGTCGAGTTGACGGTTCACCGAGTATTCCGTGAAGTCGTAACCCGGCAAGATGGTCCAGGCGTCGCCGACCTTGAAGTAGCCGCCGAGGGCGATCTGTTGCGGGAAGGCGTTGGCGATCGTGGCGTTGCCACCGACCAAAGCGGCCGAGCCCGACTGAGTCGTCGCCGCGGCAGCCAACGTATTGAACTCACGAGTTCCGGACGACGTCCCCTTCGCGATGAACGAGACTTCGGTACGCCAGTTGAGGCCGACACCCCAGGTTTTCGCCGGATCTTCGTACTGAATCCCGAACTTCATGCCGTTGAACCGCGTCGCCGAGGCGCTCGTCACGTCCGTCTGAACGAGAACTTTCGAACCCGCGGGAAGCGGAGCCGGTAGAGCCGACTCTTTCACGAAGGAGAAGTCCGCCTTCACCATCGAGATCCGCCACATCGCGCCGATGCGCAGGCCGGGCATGATTTCGTAAGAAGGACCGATCGCATACTCGAGGAGCTGGAGATCCGCTTTGGTCGTCGGCTTGAGCGTATCGTAGGACGCGCTGAGCGGAGTGTAATCCATGTTCTCTTGCTTGGCCTTTGCGCCGCCAGCAGCGTAGAAGCCCGTACCAATCGAGAGCTTCTCATTGATGCCGTAAGCGAAGAGCGCACCGAAAATCGGCGAGAACTGACGGGAGCCTTCGACCTGACGATCGAGGAACTGCGCCTTGCCGTCGAACTTGGAGAAGGTCGGCGAGAAGTTCAGGTTTGCGCTGAAACCTTCGCGGCCAGCGACGCCGGCGGGGTTGAAGTACACGGCTTCCGCGCCGCGAGTATCGCCGATGACTGCGCCACCGACACCCGCCGCGCGACCACCGAAGTTATTGGTCTTCTCATAGCCGCTCGCCATCGCGACGCTCGGGACAAGGACCATCAGAATCGAGAGAGTGAGTTTGGACATGAGGCTGGGATTCTCCTTCGTAATTATGACCGAATGTAGGGCCACGCTAGACCCTGATGACCGCAGAACTCAAACAAAAAGCGTGGCGAATCCAGCACCTCCGGCCCGCAGTGCAGCGCATAAATACCCTCGAAAAATGGCGCAAAAACGAGTATTAGAGAGAGGAATAGGTGGAAACGATGAACTCTCCCTCCGGGTCGCGCCCCCTCAGCGCGGATGTGAAAACGGTCAGTTATCGCTCGAAAACCGCTCCTCGCGAGTTTTCGGACTCCCTCAAAAACACGGGTTTCGCCGTCCTGACCGACCATCCGATCGAACCTCAGCTCATCCATCAGGTCTTTGATGACTGGAAAACGTTTTTCGCCTCCGACGCGAAGCATCGCTACACCTTCGATCCCAGCAAACAGTCTGGCTACTTCCCCTTCAAGTCGGAGAACGCCAAAGGCTCGCCCCTCAAGGATCTGAAGGAGTTCTTTCACCTCTTCGGGTGGAACGAACTTCCGACCGGCATGTCCACGCGCACGCGCGAGCTCTACGATCGTATGTCGACGCTCGCGGGCGAGCTCCTGGAATGGGTACAGGAGAACACCCCGGATGAGATCCGTAAGACGTTCTCGATGCCGCTCAAGGACATGATCACCGAAAGCTCAGACACTCTGCTGCGCCCGATTCATTACCCGCCTATCGAACCCGGCGAGGAAAAGGGAGCCATCCGCGCGGCGGCGCACGAGGACATCAATCTCATCACCCTGCTCCCAGCCGCGTCAGCACCCGGCCTTCAGCTCCTCGGCGCCGAAGGCCGCTGGTACGATATCCCGTGCGACATCGGCTCGCTCGCCATCAATTCTGGCG
>JBEIOW010000440.1:0-2608 GCA_040377385.1 Bacteriovoracaceae bacterium
CAGAAAGGGGAACTTGCGACTCTCCTCGACACTGTGCTCTCCCTCTTCCGCCGCTATTCGGAGAATCATCGCGAGACGGAAGTTCCTGCGCTCACGATCCCCGCCTATCGCGCAGAGCGAGCACACGGACTTTCGCGTGGCGATCTCTTGGATTGGCGCGTCGCCGCTCGCACGGGAGAACCTTCGAGCGCGTCGGAAGATTCTGATGCCTATCGCCCTTGCCGAGAACTCGATCTGTCGTTTGTCCTGACCCGCACGAGCAGTCCAGAATTCTTGACGCAGTTTAAGCGTCTGGCGGCTTGCGCGTCGGCCGGAAACGCGAATGACCTGGCGGGTCCCGCGCTCGAATTCCTCGCCGATACGAAGGTGTCGGATGGTCAAACGAGCCTGGCACAACACGTGATTCACCAGCTGGATACGGTGGGTCTCACGCCTTCTGAAGTCCGGGACGTCGTCGGCCGGCTCAACCGCGCGACCGAGCAGGGTACCGTGCGCCGCGGGATTCAGATTCTTCCACTCGTGATCGAGGGCGCCAACGGCCGGGATTCTCTCTCTCGTCCCGCGCTCGACTTGCTTTCGCCGATCTACGCCCTCGCGCGCGACCAATGGAATCGCCTCCAGGTATTCGGGTCCCAATTCATTCAGCGTCTCGATCTGCCAAGGCTTGCTGCTTCGCTGAAGGAACTCGTTAAGCCGAACTACCCGATGCCGCCTCCTCCAGTCTCGATTTGGGAAGACCGCGCGCTTCGAAATCGTCTACGCGAGCTGGTCCAGAACCGTGAGTGCTTTGATCAAGCGTCCGCGATCGATGCGCGAGCCAAACAGATCGTCTCGGATTTCGAGAATGGGATTACGGGCTGGGAACTCGTGGGATCCCGCGCCCGCCGGAGCTTCACGGACGCCGAACTCAAGCGTGAGCTTCAGCCGGTGGTCACAAAACTCTCCGACCCCTCTCTTTCCGTTTCGAGTCGCCCATTGCCATGGGCGCTTCTCAATCTGGTACGCTCCTTTACGCTGCCCGCGGGAGCGCGTGCGGATGCAAAGCGCCAGTTCGCACCGGAAGAGCTCGGGCATTTCCTGAAGCGTCGCGCTTCGGATCATCAGCCAATTCTCTATTTCTACCCGGGTGAGAGCGAGCCGCGCGTTCGCCTCGTCAACTCGCTGGATCGTCTCGAGCTCGTCCTCTTCAATGCGTACTTTACGTACGTTCTTCCTGAGAACAACGGGATCAAGTTCCTGCAGATGATCGGTGACTCTTGGGGCGATGAACCGCGCGAACTCTGGCCGGCCGAAATCCAGGCGCGCTATCGCGCGGGCTCGCGCCCACCCACGCTACGCGAGACTTACAAGGAAATCGAAAAGACGTTGAATCGTTTCGGATCGCTGATCGGCTACCCCAAGGTACCCGACTGCACCCCGCGCGGTGTGCGTGGCGACGGCATTCGCTTGCCCGGGCGGTTCATCACCGTCCCAAGCTGGGTCGCGGGTGGCCTGGATGACGTGAAGTCGCGTCTGTTCAACTTGCATCAGGTCCTGCCGGTGATCGAAGAGAACTTGCCGGATTCCACCGGCCCTCGCGCGGGCGGCATGCGGGTGCTCAGAAATCTCTTCTGGGAACTCGTGCAATCGACGCCGCCGGCTTATCGCAACGCGACCTCGGGCGATCGCAATCATCTCAGCCTGATCTACCGCTTGATCCGCGTGGGCTTGCTCCGTCAGTCGGGCCGTCTCGCGGGCGCGCCGACGGATCCGGCTTTGTATGATGCCTTCTTCCGGGGATTCGTCGCCGGCGCGACTGCGCCGCAAACTCCCGCGCTCCTGGACTCCGTGCTCTCGCGCGATCCGGGCCAGAAGCTCCTGTGGGGAACGCTCGAACGCGTTTGGAAAGTGACCGCTCAAGGTGACGAACCCGTTTACCGCTCCAAGCAGCTGCTGTTCCATGCTTTTGCTCTGCTCGGCGATCGCCGCTTCGCGATTGCAGACGGAGCCGTCGCCGGTCTCGTGCCCGCGATCGCGAATCACCGGGAATTTCTGCTGAGAAATCTGGATCTGATCGAAGCGCCGCTCACTTCCAAAGAGATTGGAAACGCCCTGGAGTCGCTCGTGCGCTCGGAGGATGAAGCCGCGAAGTCTGCTTGGGGCTCTCTGGCGCGCGATGCGGTCGCGGATCCAAAGCTCCGGGGGGATTTGCTCTCGGTTCTTCGCGCGATCGAGGAGACGCCCAAGGCGAACGCCTCCGCCAAGCTCCTCAAAGTCCGTGTCGAGAGTTTACGTGCGAGCCCCGAGTGGGACCGCCTGGATGCTTCGCAGATCCTCAGCGGAGTCGTGGATTTTCTGACGGAGCAGCCGGCGAGCGGAGGGGCACCCAGAACAGCCCTCTCCATCCGCCGTTTCTTGGGTGAAAGCCTCGTTCCCCAAGGCCCGCGCCAGATGAGCCAACTGGACGAAATCCTCCTCGCGGCGTCGAAGGATCCGGAACGATTCCAACTTGTATTGGAAGCACTGTCTCGCGCGGCGCGCGACGGGACGCTGGACGAACTTGCCGAGCGCGGCGTCCGCACTTTCAAAACCGCTCCCTGAGCCGGTAGAATCGATGGGATGACCTCCC
>JBEIOW010000134.1:0-5998 GCA_040377385.1 Bacteriovoracaceae bacterium
CAGTCGAGACTTCCTCCGTACTTTGTTTCAAAAGCAAAGTGTGACGAGCGTCGAGGCCAATGTCGGCATCACCTTCACGACAAGAAACTTCTTTGCCTCCTTTCAACCCTATCGCGTGCAGTACTTCTCCGAGCTTCACAACCCCAACCTCCCGGTCGTCGCCGTTCATGCGGCCATTGAGCGGGCGTTTGTCTTCGGCGGTGGTGTTAGCCTCACCGGTATTGATGAGAAGCTGAAAGATTTTCGCGCCGGAGCTAAATTGCGGATTCTTGAACGTGACTTCGTGCATGGTTCGTTCTCGTTCTTTGATGTCTTGGCCGAAGAGCCCCGCACTCTTTTGCCTGCCCGTAAGCAGACCGCGATCTTTCTCGAGCCGACAATCGCTTGGATCAGCTCGGAAATCGCTTGGAAGCCCCGCGCGAGCGTCACCGTCATCCACCTGGGCAGCGTCTCCAACCAAGATGCGCTCTTTCCCCAAAAGACCGACGTCACCCTGGGCTTTGGGGCGGAACCGACGCTTGGGCCCGGACGCCTGCGTCTGAGCTCAGACTTCGTCAACTTGCTCCACGCCAAAACGCTCGCATCGCGCATTCGTCTCGGTGCCGGCTATCAGTACGGGATCCTGGAAGGACTCACTGGCTGGAACGACGATCGCTTCACGCTCGGTATTCAGTTCGCATTCCAAGTTCTCAACGTGGGAGTCTCCTATGAATTCGACCGAAAAACGTTTGAAGCCGCCGAGGCTGGCCAACGGATCTCCACGGAGTTCTCGATTCGCATTTAGGCTCGACGCGATGGCCTGCATCGCGTTCGCTGCGATCGCTCTGCTCGGCGCAAAGGAGTTGCGCGCCGAGGACTCAAAGCCTCCCGTGCCCCAATCCGCCTACGAGATCCTCGTATCCAAGGCCACCAGTATTGGAGAGAGAAACTCGACCACGGGATGGGCCTACATCATTAGCGGCGGGATCGCGCTCGGCGGTTCGATTCCCGCCTACTACCTTTCCAAGGAGATCTTTTCGCAAGCGGTCTTCAGCATCGGCCAGACGCTCGGAGTAGCGGCGATCGGCTACGGTAGCTACCTCGTACTCATCGACGATGAATATACAAGTTACCTGAAGCTGCTCCGCTCCGCTCCACGACTTTCGTTTGAACAGAAGGAAGCGCTGAGCCGCCAGTTTCTCATCGCGGCATCTGAGCGTTCACGCAATATTCGCCGAATCCGCGTCATCACCCACGGACTTACCGCCGGATTGAACTTCCTGAATGCCTTCACATCCTCGCAAAAGGATCTGAAAACGGCGCTCCTCTTCGTGGGAGGAATCAACACTCTGGCCGCCGTGGCGATTGGATTTGGAAGGTCGGATGAGGAAAAGCTGATCGATGGGCTGGAGCGAAAGAAGACGGGCTTGACGCCGGACCTCAGTCCTGGCGTCTCACCGCAGGGCCTCGTGCTCGCGCTCGAGTGGCGCTGGTGAGACCGAGGGCATTCGAAATACAAAAAACCGGTGCAGCGGGTAATTGTAGAGAAAGCCCACCGCAAGCGAGATGAAGATCTTCGAGAAGCCATAAGCCACACCCGCAAACTCCGTCACCGCCCAAACGCCCGCGACGTTGAGTGCGAGGCTTCCGGCCGAGACCACCGCGTACTTGATCGCCTGCGCGTCCCAGCGACCCGCCATCGCGCCGAAACACCAATAGCGTCCGAGAAGGAAGTTCGTCACGGCGCCAAGCAGGGCGCCGCACGCCGCGCTCGCCACGTACCAAAGGCCGAAGACCTCCGTAAAAAGGAAAAGGACACCGAAGTCGACGACGGTCGCCGCGAGCGAAGCGATTTGAGCTTTACCGAAGGAAGACCAGAAGGGAGCGCCCACGACGGCTTTAACGAAGCCGACCAGGATTCTCGGCAGGGATCGCGGACTCTTCGTCGAGCGCCGGGTCCGAGTCCTCAGCGCTGAGAGCCGTACGGCGCGCATTCTCTTCACGAATACGCACGGAACGCGCGATCGCGACCATACGTTCGACGGCCGAGAAGTTGGCCATCACGGCGACCAGACAGATCGCGAGCACCATCGGGTGACCGATCGCGATACCGTAAGGACGGTAGATTTCGAACATCGGGATCGTGATCGGCGACAAGAGCGCGCCGAGGGTGAGATAAACCGCGCGTTCGGGCCGGCGCATCGCGCCTTTGGGCGCCTCGACTTGGAGGGCCTCGGCCTTCGCGGTCGAGTAGCTGACCATGAACGAGCCGACCATCGCGAGCGTGGTCATGACGAGCAGATAGGGAACTTCGCGGTAATAAACGACCAAACCCGCGAGGAAGAAGAACTCCACGTACCGATCCACCGTCGCATCGAGCACCTCGCCCGCATCCGAGGACTTCTCCGTCATGCGCGCGACCATGCCATCGAGCGTGTCGAAGAAAGCCGAGATCACCGCGAAAAAAGCGCCAAAGCCGAAATGCCCAAAAGCCAGGCAAACGCCCGCCAGGATCCCGAGCGCAAGAGAACCCCAAGAGATCATATTCGGGGTGATTTTCAGAAGAACGAGCCCGCGCGCGACGGGTTGGAGACACCAGTAGGCACCTTCCATCACAGCCTTACCGAGGAGCGCACTACCGCCCTGACGATCAACGCGTGCCGAATGCGCGCGTCCACTGCGGTGAACGTGCACGAGGTACGAGAGCGTGCCCACCACGGCGACCGTGAGGAGCAGAAGTGTATTCAGCAAATCCCATGAAAATGGAAAAGCCATCATTCCCTCAGTTTACCCCGGGTTAACGCAAACCGGGAGCGCCAATGTCGCCGGCGGCCTAGCCACCGCGCGGCAGAGTTTGCCTATGAGCCTTAGGCGTTTTCGCCTTCATCCACCCCGTAATAGGTCAGGCCAAGGTGGTTGATGAGCTCGTCGTTCTTGAAGAAGCGGAGCGTATTCTCGAGCTTCAGCAGCTGCACCGAGAGGTCATGCTCGGGGTGCAGGCCTTCCTTCACGACCGGTGCCTTGAGGTAGAACGAAAGCCATTCCTGGATCCCCTTCATGCCCGCGCGCGAAGCCAAGTCCATGAACAGCGCGAGATCGAGCACGATCGGCGCGGCCAGGATGGAGTCGCGGCAGAGGAAGTTGATCTTGATCTGCATCGGGTAACCGAGCCATCCGAAGATGTCGATGTTGTCCCAGCCCTCTTTGTTGTCGCCGCGCGGAGGATAGTAGTTGATGCGCACGACGTGCGAGATGTCGCTGTAGAGGTCGGGGTACTTCTCACCCGAGAAGATGGTGTCGAGCACGCCCGTCTTGGAGACTTCTTTGGACTTGAACGAACCTGGATCGTCGAGCACTTCGCCGTCGCGGTTGCCGAGGATGTTCGTGGAGTACCAGCCAGCAACGCCGAGGAGGCGATTCCGGATGCCGGGCGCGATGACGGTCTTGAGGAACGTCTGACCGGTTTTGAAGTCTGATCCTGCGATCGGCGTATTCATTTCGATCGCGAGCTCTTGGAGGCAGGCCATCTCGACGCTTAGGTTCGGGGAACCGTTCGCGAACGGGACACGCTCTTTCATCGCCGCATAGGTGTAGATTTGCGAAGGCGAGATCGCGGGATCGTTGTTCCGCAGGCCTTCTTCAAACGATTTCACCGTTTTGTGAACAGCGGTCGCGGGCGTGTAGACTTCCGTCGATGCGCACCAGACCATGACGGCGCGATCGCAGCCGTTGTCCTTGAGGAAGTTCCGGATGTCGGCGCGGAGCTGTTCCGCGAGGTCCATCTTGGTCTTGCCGGTCTTGACGTTCGGTCCGTCGATCCGCTTGACGAATTCTTTGTCGAACACGGCCGCCATCGGCTTGATTTTGGAGAGCGGTTCTTTGAGCTGCTCGATCAGATCCTTCTCAAGGACTTGGGCGTGTTTCGCGGCTTCGTAGGCGTTCTCCGGGAAGATATCCCAGCCGCCGAAGACGACTTCGTCGAGCTTCGCGATCGGCACGTACTCGTTGATGTCGACGTGCTTGTTATCGGTGCGCTTACCGACGCGGATCTTGCCCATCTGGGTGTAAGAGCCGATTGGCTTGGCGATGCCTCGCTTAACGGCTTCGACGCCCGCGTAGAAGGTCGTGGCTACCGCGCCCATACCGGGCGTCAGGATAGCGAGTTTGCCCTGGGCGGGCTTAATCGAAACAGGAGCTTTGGCAGTATTGGTCATAGACCGTCGGTCTTAGTCCTTTTTGCAGTGCAATACAAGTGGATCAAAAGGCGCTATTCTCACTCGACTACTTCGAGCGGAGCCTCCGCCAAACCTCTCTCTAGAGACTGATCACCTAGAAAATCTGGTCAAACTGCACTGCGCTTTCCAGAGCCCTTGTTGAGTCTCCGGAGAAACGCTACGCCTCCAGGAATGACCCCGACCACGGCCCGATTTCCGGCCCATCTCCCTGCCGCCTGGCGCGAGGCCTTGGCCCCCGAAGCGACCGCCCCCTACTTCCGCGAGCTCACTCAGTTTCTCCTCGCCGAGCACGGAGAAGGGCAAACGATCTACCCTCCCTCAGAGCTCGTCCTGCGTGCGCTCCAGACCCTCGATCTACCCGACGTGAAGGTGGTGATCCTCGGGCAGGACCCCTACCACGGCCCTGGTCAAGCCATCGGGCTGTCCTTCGGCGTGCCGAATGAGCTGCGCTTAAAGCCGCCGAGTCTGCAGAACATCTTCAAAGAAGTGGAAAGCGACCTCGGCGTGAAGCTCCCGCCGGGCGCGTCTGACCTCACCGGCTGGGCCGCACAAGGCGTCCTGCTCCTGAATACCGTGCTCACCGTTCGAAAGGCGCAGGCCTTCTCGCACCGAGAAAAAGGATGGGAAACATTCACGGATCAGATCATCCGGAAGCTCAACGATCGCGCGGCGCCGCTCGTCTTCATCCTCTGGGGCGCGGCCGCGATTTCCAAAAAGAAGCTGCTCACGAATCCAGCGCACCGCACGCTGGAGTCGCCTCATCCGTCACCACTCTCGGCACACCGAGGCTTTTTGGGCTCGAAAGTCTTCTCGCGCGCAAACGCGCTTCTCCAATCGATGGATCAGCGTGCGATCGATTGGAGCCGGATTTCCGCCTAAACTAGAGAGAAACCTGAGTCTCGAGCGGCAACTCGCGCGAACCTTCTTGCGCTGAGCGATACGCAGTCGTGATGAGCTGAATGCAGAGGTACGCTTCACGCGCTTCCTTGCCGACCCATTCTCCTTTGGCAATCGCGTCTTTGAATTGATCAAAGAGCGAGTTGAACCAACTGACGTGCGAGGCATCCATCCAATTGGAAGAGATGGAACGCTTCTCCACATCCCAGGTGACAGCCCCCTGCGCGACGTCCGGCCCGCCGGTCGCGCGCATGACGGCAAGCTGCAGATCATCGTCGTCGACCGTGATTGCGCCACGCTCCCCTTGCACGGTGTAGATCACCTTCCGCACTCCGGCCGTCCACGTCAGATGAGCGTGCGCAATCCCGGTGGGGAAAGTCAGCACGCACGTGAAGTTGTCCTCGGTGTCGTACTTGGAGGGCTCAAGATTCGTCATCTTCGCCGTCACGGCGGTTGGATAGGCGCCAAGCCAATCAAAGGTCAGGTAAAAGGTGTGGGACCCATGGTCCATCGCGATGCCGCCGCCCGAGTATTTGTTCTCGCGACGCCAGTGGGTCTTCCACTCGTTGACGCCCTTGGCGTGCGTATTGCGATAAGTGGAAAGCGTAAGTGAGCGGACCTTGCCGATCTTGCCGCTCTCGATGATCTCGCGGATCGTCTTCACAACCGGCGCGTGCTTGTAGTTGTGGCAAGGAAACAGGACGCGCTTCGAGGACTCAGCCTTCTTGAGCAGGTCGCGCGCTTCTTCGAGCGTCGTGGTGAGCGGCTTCTCGCATAGCACGTGCAGCCCCTCTTCCATCGCGGCCATTGCGATTTCGGCGTGGTCGCACGGAGGGGTCGAGACGTCGACGAAGTCGAGCTTGCCGCGCTCGCCTTCCAAGAGTGCG